>JBCBGR010000313.1:0-3000 GCA_038526555.1 Pseudomonadota bacterium | reverse complement strand
GGATGCCAGCAATCATAATCCGTCACCATAGCCAGCGTCGCATAAGGCAGTTCCGCTTCCCGAGCGGAGTCAGAGCTTTATCGCCAGTGGGGCTGTGACGTGATCGGCATGACCAACATGCCAGAAGCCAAGCTCGCTCGGGAAGCGGAACTGCCTTATGCGACGCTGGCTATGGTGACGGATTATGATTGCTGGCATCCGGATCATGGCAGTGTCGATGTCGCGAGCGTGATCGCCATATTGCAACAAAATGCGGCCACTGCCGGAGAAGCGGTGAGAACGCTTTGCGAAACTTTGTCTGAAACGCCGCGCACGACCTGCGCCTCAGGCATTGAGACCAATCTGGACGTGGCGATTATCACACCGCCAGAAGCGCGGGATCCAGAACTGGTCGCGAAGCTGGATGCCGTCGCAGGACGCGTGCTGAACCCTTAGCGGTCGTTCTGTCCATCATCGATTTTGATGACCGTGCCCGTCACGGCGTGACTGTCCGGATCGACGAGGAAGAGTAGAGTGCTGTCCAGCCAGTCCGGTGTCGGGACCCGCTTACGACGTAGGTGAGCTGCAAATCCTTCCGCTTCATCGCCGGCTTTCATGCGCTGCGCCATACCGTCCGTCATTTCCGATTTCACGATGCCCGGGGCAATCGCGTTCACATTGATCGGAAACTTCGCCCATTCCACGGCCAGCGTTTCCGTCATGCGCGCGATGGCCGCTTTCGACGTCGAATAAAGCGCCGCCCCATTCCCGTCATACGAATAGGCGGCGATTGAGGCGATATTGACAATGCGACCGGGTGTCTTCGCTTTGATCACTCGCTTAGCGACTTCGCGGGCCAGCAGGAACGGCCCCGTCAGGTTGATGGTCATCAGCCGTTCCATAAAAGCGACATCCATTTTCGTCGCTAGCTGACCGTCTGCAATGCCCGCATTATTGATCAGGATGGTCGGCATACCGAGATGCGCTTCAACGGTTTCTGTAAGCGCTTCAACCTGCGTGAGATCCGACATGTCGGTCGGGACCGACAAGGCTGTTCCGCCATCTTTGGTGATCTCTTCGGCTAGCGCTTCCAACCGCTCGATCCGGCGACCCGCAATCGCGACTTTCGCGCCCTGAGCCGCGAGGACTTTGGCAAAGCGCCAGCCTAAGCCCGATGTCGCCCCCGTGACAATCGCGACCTGATCCGACAGGTCGATTTTCGCGGAGATAGAGGAAGTCTGTGACATAAGCGCCTACTTTGATTTTTCAGCGCTCATAAAGAGGTGTCGCAGGAAAGCCTACTCGTTCGGCGTTTGATCAGACTCTTGACCAAGATAGTCTGACGCGCTGCGACGTTGGCCTTCGGCAGGACGGTCTTCCTTAGAGCGACGAATGAGTTCGAGGGGCGACAAGTCTTCAGACGTGTTCGATGACGAACCATTGCCCGATTGACCGCCAGATGATCCTTCGCCAGCACCGTCGCCTCCGCCGCCACTGCCTGAGCCGCTCGACTGAGACGCTCCAGCTGATCCTGAACCACTGGCTTGGCTACCGGAACCGGACTGGCCCGATTTGATCGCGTCCATGATCTCTTGCAGAGAGCCGGTTGAACCGCCTCTGGGACCTTGCGCGACAGATTGCGTTTCCCCCTGAGATTGGCCTTGTGACTGTCCCTGAGATTGACCGCTGCCTTGTCCCGCGCTCTGGCCTGATGTCTGCCCTGAAGGAGATGTTGGCGTTGCGCTTTGCCCAGCCTCATCCCCATCCTGACTATCACCGTCTGGGCCAGCCGTAATGGCTTCCCATGCCTCTTGTTCATCCTGTTGTAATTGCGGATCGTTCTGCGCGGCGTCTGACGGCACATATTCGACATCGGAAATATCGCCATCAGGGCTTTTGGCGATCGCTTTCGCCCGCTCACGCATCAAGTGCCGCCGCGACTCTGACGGAAGACGTTCCAACGGAGTCGGGGGCTCAAAATCAATGTCCGGCAGACCGAGGCCTGTGCGCGTCGAATTGGGCGTCCGGTAAATGTCTGACGTGCCAGACTTCTTGCGCGACTGCCGCCAATCCTCTTCAGATTGATCCGTCTGGTCTGTGACTTGCGCATAAGCGGGCAGTGTCAGGCTCATCGCTGAGCTGACAATCAAAACTGCCAATATGGATCGCATCATCATGCAAGTGCCTTAGCAAACCCTCTCTGAGTGGCGGATGAACAAGTCAGTCACCCAGAATTCGAACAACGCGGAAGCCTGTAAAGTCGTTCCGATCACCCCGTCGAAGCATGGAGCGGGAGGAATAGCGCAGATCATCCGGCCCGCTAAACCAGGAGCCACCGCGTACGGCGCGTTGCCCGCAAGACCCCCGCGCATCTGCGCTGCCGTCCACCGGGGCGTCGCGCAGATTGAGCGTGTTACAATCCAGCGTCCATTCGGCGACATTGCCAACCATATCGCGTAGACCAAACTCATTCGGTGAAAGTGTCCCAACGGGCAGGCTGCGTCCGATGCCGGGATCGGTGCAGGCTCGGTTCGCCCATGCCACAGGGGTTTCCTGCGACGCCCCATTGGCGAAGGCGCAGAGCGCGGTGAGAGACCCTCCCGGATAAACGTCTTCCTTGCCGGCCCGCGCCGCATATTCCCACTGGGCTTCCGTAGGCAGGCTATAGGAGAAACCTGTCTTGCCTGAGAGCCATTGGGCGTAGGCCAGCGCATCCGCGAAAGCCACATTGATAACGGGTCGTGCGCCGCGTCCCCAGCCTTCATCGCTGGGACGGGTTGAACATCCGCCGTCAGCCACACAGGCATCAAATTCGGCGAAGGTCACCTCATGAACACCCATGGCGAAGGGGCCGGAGAAAGTCACCGGACGGGCGGGTTTCTCATTGGCGCGCGCGGTCTCGTCCGTGTCGATAGCGCCCAGCGTATCTGTGCCACCCGGCAAAACCGTCATAGAAGGACAGACACCGCAATCCTTGAAGACTTTGCCGACGGATGGGCGTAGCCGCTCAATCGCCGCAAT
>JBCBGR010000312.1:0-3004 GCA_038526555.1 Pseudomonadota bacterium | reverse complement strand
GTCTTGCGATCTTGGAAAGCGCTCGACCATGCGTAGCACTTGTCCTGGCGACGCCACATTGTAACGGGCTACCCAGTCGATGAACTCCAGAGTAGGCTCTGGAAGCGGGCGTGTGGGTTTTACTTCCGCGATTTCGCGAAGGTCTCGTTCCGAATCTGGGACACCCAGCCCCGTCACGACGCCCAGCTTCATTTGTTTGCCGATGGGCGCAAACACGAAATCTCCACGCTCAACGTGTAGGCCCTCGGGCACAGCGTAATCAAACGCTCCGGGAACATTCACCGGAAAGAGGATTTGAGCGGTGCGCAAGCTCATAAGGCGTGATAACAGAGAGAAAAGAGAGTCGCTTCTTTTTGTTCACACAACCTTTTTTCAGGACATCTTCGCCATGAAATTCTTTGTCGACAGTGCCGATATTGAGGCCATCCAAGACCTCGCCGCCATTGGGCTTGTGGATGGTGTCACCACGAACCCGTCAATTATCGCCAAATCCGGCCGTGACTTCAAAGAGGTCATTAAAGAGATTTGCGGTCTTACAGACGGCCATGTATCCGCCGAAGTCGTCGCGACTGAGGCCGACGCGATGATCCAAGAAGGCCGGATCTTACGCGAGATTGCGGACAATGTTTGCGTGAAACTCCCGCTCACTCTGGAGGGTTTGAAAGCGTGTAAGACACTCTCATCGGAAGGCACCCCGACCAATGTCACCCTGTGTTTCTCTCCCAATCAAGCGCTGCTTGCCGCCAAAGTCGGCGCGACCTACATCTCGCCCTTCATTGGTCGCTTGGATGATATCACGCTGGACGGGATGGAACTCATCCAGGACATTCGCGAAATCTACGACAATTATGGGTATGAGACGGAAGTGCTGGCCGCATCTATTCGCAGCGTCAATCACGTCAAGGAATGCGCCCTCATTGGAGCGGACGTCATCACAGCTCCGCCCAATGTAATCAAAAATCTTGCCAATCATCCGCTAACCGACAAGGGGCTGGCGGCATTTTTGAAAGATTGGGAAGCAACCGGTCAGAGCATTTAGGCTCTGACCTGAACGCTTAAATGACTTGAATGTCTTTGATCGGGCTGGCCGGATCAAAATAGCCTTTTTCCTTCGGGAAACTGACATTGATCATATTCATAACGGCGTCATAGGCCTGCGCGCGCATCGGCTCTGGGACCAGCACCTCATTGGTCTCATCCCGGAGACACTCATAGAGATTTTCCAGCGTGATGCGCTTCATGTGCGGGCAGAGATTACAGGGCCGGACGAAGTCAACGCCCGGATTGGCCATGGCGACATTGTCGGACATGGAGCATTCCGTCAGCAAAATGACTTTGTTGGGGCTCTTCTCTCCGACATAATCACTCATGGCCTTAGTCGAACCCGTAAAGTCTGATTCAGCGACCACTTCCGGCGGACATTCCGGATGGGCAAGCACAACAACGCCGGGGTTGGCGGCGCGCATTTCGCGCACGTCTTCGGCGGAGAAGCGGGCGTGGACTTCGCAGCGGCCATGCCAGGCAATCACTTCGATGCCCGTTTGACGCGCGACATTTTTCGCCAGAAATTCGTCCGGCAACATGATGACCTTATCGACGCCCCATTCGGCGGCGATATGTTCGACAATCGCGACTGCGTTTGAGCTCGTGCAACAAATGTCGCTTTCAGCTTTCACATCAGCGGAGGTGTTGACGTAAGTGACAACTGGGAGGCCAGGATAGCGTTGTTTGATGAGTTGAACGTCGGCGCCAGTGATCGAACTCGCCAGTGAACAACCCGCCCGCATGGACGGGATAAAGACCCGCTTCTCAGGACAGAGAATTTTCGACGTTTCAGCCATGAAGTGGACACCGCCTTGGATAATCATATCCGCGTCCGTTTTCGTCGCTTCAATCGCCAGACCCAAGCTGTCGCCGCGATAATCGCCGACTAAAGCAAAAATGTCTGGCGTCATGTAATTATGTGCGAGAACAACCGCATTCTTCTCTTTCTTGAGCGTGTTGATCGCATGGACGAGCGGCGCGTAGGCAGGCCATTCAAATTCCGGGATAAAGTCAGAGACTTGCGCGTAAAGGTGATCCGTCGCGGCTTTGACCTCATCCGTGTATGGCAAGTCTTTCGGCGGGCCATCCAGATCATTACCTGGAACAGCGCAGACACCATTGGGGACCTCAAGCGTTTGCCCGATCCAGTTGCCATCTTCCCAATTCAGTAGCTCTTTGCCCATAAAAGGTGCTCTCCAACGCTGCTCGGACCCCCGATATAGGAGGGATCAACCAAACACAAAGGGCATCGCCAAAATCAGCGCGCCGCAAAGCAGTCCCACCGCGATTGATCCATTCGAAAATCTGGACGCTGGTTTAGGAACTCTTCGGTCTATAACCCGCCCAGCAAAACCAAAAATAAGCGCGATTGAAACCCCGATAGCGCCCCAAAGCTGGAAGAACAGGATCACCATGCCCTGCGGGCCCGTGAAGGCATCGCTTATCACGCCGATGTATAGGCTCAACGTGCACAGTAGGGCCAACACACTACCAATGATCGCAAGAACATTCACTAATGTGCGCATAAAATCTCCATTCGCGTTATTATTGATAGCATATGGCTACGCGGCGTCACGACGCGGATAAGTGGTACATCTGCGTCTGGAAAAAGAGGGCGCTGACCCTTACATCGCGCCCATGATTAAGACCGCCCTTTATCATCTTTTTGTTCCTTCGGGCCGCACAGATCGTCGGACCTTCTGGATCACGCTCCTCGCCTTCTCAGCACTGGTCACTGTCTTTAAATGGGGCCTGTTCCAGCACGATACCGGCGGTGTCTTCTATTTCTGGGGTTTCCTAATCTGGATGACCATGCTGTTTTGCGGGATGTTTGCGATTTACGGGAAGCGCCTGAAAGATTTCGGGCGTTCCATCCTGCCCATCGTCGAAATACTCCGCGCCTCCATTGGAGAGCATGATGACGATCAGAACAATGATGATAGCCGTGAGCAGTGAGACG
>JBCBGR010000311.1:0-3027 GCA_038526555.1 Pseudomonadota bacterium | reverse complement strand
CATGAGGGCAGAAGTGATATTCGTAGCCTGGCTCAGCAGACGCTGTGCGGCCATAGAAATAAGCTCTTCGCGGCTTGGCAGTTTGGACAGAGCATCGATACCAGATGGATCGAAGACTTCGTCTCCCATAAATCCGCCGATGATCTTGAAGGCCTGCGAGTCCTTTTGGAACTCAACAGCGACCTTTGGCGCGCTGATCATGTCCTCGGCCCAGGCAATCGCCACAGGTCCTTTAAACATGGCACCAGCACCCTCATAGGGCTGATCCTTCAAGGCGATCTTCGCCAGACGGTTCTTTACAACGCGGATCGTTGCGCCACGCTCTCTGAGCTTGGCACGCAGTTCCGTCATTTCCGCAACGGTCATGCCCGAATATTCGGCCATCACCACGGATCCGGCTTCCGCGAAGATACTTTTCAGCTCTTCGACGGCTTCCGCTTTTTGAGTGCGATCCATTTGCGGTCTCCGTTGTTACGAGCCTCGGCACCATTGCCGAAACTCTTGGGGTGCCCGCTGCACCGTCTCAGTTATGGGACGAGGCAACGAACGGTTGTCTGTCCCAAAGCTCGAACCCAACCTGATGAGCCGAAGCCCACCAAAAATTAAGTCGTTGCTCTGTCTGCGCCGGAATTATGAAACCTGTTTGACAAGGCTTCACCGACGGTCTCGGACAGCGAACCCGCCACCTTCAAAAAAGGAGGCAGGCTATGCTCACGGGGCTCAATGACCCCGAAAGAATTCTTTAGCCGATATCGGCTGTATCAATCTTCACACCTGGACCCATTGTGGAGCTCAGTGTGACACGCTTGATGAACGTGCCTTTGGCGCCGGATGGACGCTCTTTCTGGATTTTCGCCAGAAGGAAGCTCACATTCTCGGCCAGCTTGTCAGCATCAAAAGACGCTTTACCCACGCCTGCGTGGACAATGCCGTTCTTCTCAGCGCGGTACTCAACAGCGCCGCCCTTCGAATCTTTAACGGCTTGACCGACGTTTGGTGTGACTGTGCCGACTTTCGGGTTAGGCATCAGGCCTTTTGGACCCAGAACCTTACCCAGACGACCAACAAGCGGCATCATGTCCGGCGTGGCGATCACGCGATCAAATGGCATGTCGCCATTCTGGATCTGCTCAGCCAGATCTTCCGCACCGACCACGTCAGCACCCGCTTCGCGCGCTTCGTCCGCTTTCGCATCTTTTGCGAAAACAGCGACACGGACAGATCGACCTGTGCCGTTGGGCAGATTAGCAACACCGCGAACCATCTGGTCTGCATGACGCGGATCAACACCCAGATTCAGCGCAAGTTCGATGGTTTCATCAAACTTGGCCGTTGCGTTTTTCTTCACCAATTCAACAGCGTCTTTGACACTATATTCTGTTTCGCGATCAAACGTCGCGAGCGCAGCTTTCATACGTTTTGCCATGACCCTACTCCGTAACCTCGAAACCCATTGAGCGGGCAGAGCCCTCAATGATCTTGGTGGCTTGGTCCAGATCGTTAGCCGACAGATCAGCCATCTTGGCTTCAGCAATTTCGCGGCACTGGGCACGCGTCACAGTTCCGCCAACTTCACTTCCGGGGTTGTTCGACCCTGATGTTTTCCCAGCAGCTTTCTTGAGATAGTAGCTAGCCGGCGCCGTCTTTGTCACAAACGAGAACGACTTATCGCCGTACACGGTAATAATCGTCGGTGTCGGAACGCCCTTTTCAAGCTCTTCGGTCTTAGCGTTAAACGCTTTTGCGAATTCCATGATATTCACGCCACGCTGACCCAATGCTGGGCCGAGAGGCGGAGACGGGTTCGCTGAACCCGCAGGGATCGTCAGCTTGATGTAGCCGTCAATCTTCTTTGCCATTGTCCACTCCTAATAGCGGTTGCGCCAAAATCGACGCATGCAGCTCAGACAGAATTGCCTAAACCGCTGTGGTGACCGTGGTGCGGAAAAACGACTGGACTTAGCCGCCCCTCCCACAGTCTGATATTGCAAGTCGTGTCGGACTAACTCTCCTTCTCGACTTGCGAATAATCCAGTTCGACGGGCGTGCCCTGCCCGAAGATATTAATCAGAACTTTGAGGCGAGCCGCCTCCTCATCAACAGACTCAACCGTCCCAGAGAAGCTCTGGAATGGCCCATCGATAACCTTGATCGTTTCGCCAACATCGAAGGTAATCGTCGGACGCACAGGCGCTGCGCCGTCTTCTTGACTACCGATGATGCGCGCGACTTCCTTGTCAGGCACAGGCCGCGGCTTCTTCGATGTGTTGGACGCGCCCAAAAAGCCCGTCACTTTGGTCTGGTTCGCGATCAGGTGATAAGCCTCATCTGTGAGGTCGACCTTGACGAGAACATAGCCCGGAAAGAACTTCCGCTCACTCTCGACTTTGCGACCCCGACGCACTTCGATCACGGTTTCAGTCGGAACCAGGATCTCTTCAAAGAGATGATCCAGACCCTTTTCTTCCGCATCACGCTTAAGCGTTTCCGCGACGCGCTTCTCGAAATTCGAGTAGGCCTGAACGATATACCATTGTGCAGCCATTAACCGGCGCTCCCGAAATTCAGAACCCACGGCACAACAATGCCGATCAGAAAATCAACCGCGAAGAAGAAGACACCAAACAGAATCACGCAGATCATAACCAGAATGGTCGTCTGCCGCGTTTCCTTCCAGCTCGGCCAGACGACCTTGCGGCCTTCTTGCTGAACTTGCGCCAAATAGGTCGCTGGAGACACTTTCGCAGGCGCTTCAGCAGCCTTTTTGGACGGGTTGGCTTCTTTGCCTTTCGCCATGGAAGACGTTCCTCGCTTAAACGGCGAAACGCGGAGGTTAAAAACAACCTCCGCGACACCTGAATCTGGGCCTCTAACGGGTCCAGATTAAATTGGAAAGTGGCAGGGGCAGCAGGATTCGAACCCGCGACACTCGGATTTGGAATCCGATGCTCTACCGGACTGAGCTATACCCCTAGCGTTCCTTAAGCCTCAATCTACTCAGTGATTTTGGAGACGACGCCGGCGCCG
>JBCBGR010000310.1:0-3078 GCA_038526555.1 Pseudomonadota bacterium | reverse complement strand
GGCATTGTGCACGGCGTGACGGTTCGGGAGACCGAAGGCCACGTTGGACGCACCGCATGTTGTGTTCACGCCCAGCTCTTCACGGAGACGTCGCACAATGCCTTCCTGCCCATGTTGCAGGCGGCGGGTATGACCAGCGCGATCCTGAATGTTTATGACGAAGGCCTCGTTCCGGCGATCAAGGCGGGCGATATGCTGGCCGGGAATGACCCTGACTGCGCGAACTGGATTTCCATGAACCGTCCCAAGCCTGCCGCCGGTGAGGGCGAAGCCGGTGGCCGTCGCGGTGGCGGACGCCGGGGCGGCGGTCGGCGTGGACGTCGGGGCTAATAATTCATTTCCGCTCACCCCGGCGAAAGTCGGGGTCCAGGCTGGACAATAAGGATAGCGCTTCGCGCTGGCGGATAGTCTGGATCCCGTGTCGTGGCACGGGATGAGCGAAAGAGAGGTTTGATGGCTCACAAAATCATCTTCACCCCATCCGGGGTCCAGACCACAGCCGCTACGGATGAGACGGTTTATGAAGTCGCGCTGCGCGCGGGCGTCGACATTCAGTCCATTTGCGGTGGCAATGGGATCTGTAAGCGTTGCCAGTGTTCACTGGAAACGGGCAGCCATGCCAAATTCGGGTTAGACGTCACAGATGAAGCGCTCTTCAAACTGCGCCCAGCAGAGAAGAAGGCGATCCATGACGGCGATATGAAGGACAGCTACCGACTGGCCTGTCGCGCAAAAGTGCTTGGCGATGCCGTCATCGATATCCCGCCCCACGCCCGCCATACGCAAAGCGCGATCCGTAAGGCGGCGTTTGATCTGCCCGGACCTGTCGATCCGCCGCTGACCCTCAAAATGGTTCAGCTTCCAGAGCCGACCTTGCATGACCATTTGTCCGATACGGAAAGCCTGATTGATCAGCTTGGCGGCGGAGTGAGCGTTGCGCCGCGCGTCAGCCTGAAAATCCAGCCGCTCTTGACGGAATATGACCGGACGCTGATTGCGGTCATCCGGGATGAGGCTGAGGTGATCGATATTTGGCCACCAGACCGGGACGGGCTTTACGGTGGGGCGATTGATATCGGCTCCACCTCCGTCGCACTTTATCTTTATGATCTGCGAAGCGGCGCTTTGGTTCACCAAGCCTCCGCGATGAACCCCCAAATCCGCTTCGGCGAAGACGTGATGAGCCGCGTTAGCTACGTCATGATGAACAAGGACGGGCAGGAAAAGTTAGCGTCTGCTGTGCAAGGACAGCTCCGCTCCATGCTGGAAGAGGCGCAAGCCACGCTTGAGATTGACGCGGATCAGATTTTGGAACTGGTCTGTGTCGGTAACCCCATCATGCACCATACCTTGATCGGCGTGGATCCGACGCCCTTGGGTCAGTCGCCCTTTACGCTTGCGGTTAAGGATTGGCTCGACTTGCCGGGGGATCAGCTGGACTTGGGTCTACCAAGACATGCTCGTGTGTCCTTGCTGCCTCTTATTGGTGGGCATGTGGGTGCGGACACGGCGGCAGCCTATCTGACCCAGATGGACCGGATGCAGGATCGGTCTGTTCTCCTTGTCGATATAGGGACCAATGCGGAAATCGTCCTCAGCCATGACGGTAAGTTTGCGGCAGCCAGTTCGCCGACAGGTCCAGCGTTGGAAGGCGCTGAAATCAGTTGCGGCGTCCGCGCTTGCGAAGGCGCGGTGGAGCGCTTGCGGATCGATCCGCAGACATTCGAGTGCAAAGTCAAAATCATCGGCCATGACGACTGGCTGACAGATGCCACAATCAATGATCACGCCGTTCCTGGCCTTTGTGGATCGGCCATTTTTGAAGTCATGGTCGAACTCGCGCGGGCGGGCTTGATCGACAAGTCGGGTCTCTTCCGTCCCACTGTCGCGCCGGATCGCTTTACCGAAGAAGGCGGCGTGATGACTTACCGACTGATTGGGGACATCACGCTCAAGCAAACGGATATTCGGGCTGTTCAATTAGCGAAAGCCGCACTCATGGCGGGCGCACGATTGGTGGCCGAAGAACTCGATTGCGACCGCTTCGATGAAGTGCTGCTCGCAGGCGCCTTTGGAACCCATCTCGACCCAACCTATGTCGCCGACATCGGCATCGTGCCACACAATGGCGCTGACACGATCAAGGCCGTCGGCAATGCCGCTGGCATGGGTGCCGCCATGTGCCTGACCGACAAGAGCCAACGCCAGCGTGTTCGCGATGCGGTGGAAGAGGTCGTCAAGATTGAAACCGCTCTGGAGCCGCGCTTTCAGACCTATTTTGTTGAGGCGATGGCCTTCCCAACTGCGCCAGAAGGCGACGGCAATGCTAAGTCTCGCCGGGGTGGCCGCTCCGGTGGACGGCGTCGCCGCTAATCGTTTCAGTCAAGATCTATGAATCGTTCTGATTTCCTTTGGCTCGTTCGTAAGCTCCATTATTGGGCCGGTTGGGGGCTTGGGATATTCGCGTTGAGCTGGTTTGGCTCCGGTTCTTTCATGACGTTGAAGCCCATCGAGGAAATTCGTGGGAGCCATATTGCTGCTGAACCCGCCTTCGATCTCGCTGATGCGGCCTATTCTCTGCCTGCGCTTGAAGATGCGACATCGGTGACATTGATTGATGCACTCGGCACACCCGCTTTTGTTATCAGGCGGTCTCACGGTCGCGACATCATCAATGCGGCGACGGGCGAAGCGTTGCCCGATATCTCGGAAGATCAAGTCCGGGATAAAGCCATGCAAGTGCTCAAGATCGAGAGCGATATTGCGGCGATCAAAAGGCTTGAAACAGCGCCCATGGATTATGCAGGGCCGCTCCCTGTTTGGCAGGTTACGCTGACGACCCCAAGGAATGCGCGGCTCTATATGGATGCGATGACAGGACAGCTTGTGCGGGTTCGCACGACACGTTGGCGCTGGTTTGATATTGCCTGGCGTATCCATATTTTGGACGTGTCTGGCGAGAATTTTAACAGCTGGTGGCTGAAACTGGCGAGCGGATTGGCAGCCCTTTTCGCGATCAGCGGGTTTGTGCTGCTTTGGCGACCACGTCGTCGTTCAACATAGGCGCTCAGATAAAGC
>JBCBGR010000309.1:0-3082 GCA_038526555.1 Pseudomonadota bacterium | reverse complement strand
GATATCGTGCCTGTAAGCGATGCCATCCATCCGGCGATGAGTCTGCTCTGGTTCGTGCCGTGATCGACCGGATTGAAACCAGCGAAGACGGCCGATTGAATGAGGCGGATTTGCGTGCTGCCGGGATTGATCCGTCAACAGCGCGTCGTCGGTTTAAGGAACGGTTGGGGATGAGTGTGGCGGAATATGCGCGGCTGCGGCGTTTGGGTCTGGCCGCGCAATCGATGGCCAAGGGGGCGAGCGTGATTGAGGCGCAGCTGGACGCGGGTTTTGAAAGCGCCTCGGGTTTTCGTGCGGCCTTTGCCAAGACGTTTGGTACGGCCCCGTCAAAAGGACAGCCCGACCCGCTCTTTGTGGATTGGATCGACACGCCTGAAGGGCAGATGATTGTGGTGGCTGACAATGACGCGCTCTACCTGATCGAATTTACGGATCGTGTGCGCTTACCCCGGCAGTTTCAGCGCCTGCGTCGTATCCATCAACGCGCCATTGTGCCCGGATCGACGGCAGTCACTCAAAAGATTGCAGCAGAGATTGACGACTATTTTGACGGCGCGCGCACAGAGTTTTCCGTGCCGATCAAAACGGCGGGGACTGAGTTTCAGTCGGATGTCTGGGAGACACTCCGCACAATTCCTTACGGAGAAACATGGAGTTACGCGGATCTGGCCAACAGAATTGGGAATGAAAAAGCGGTGCGCGCGGTCGCGTCGGCCAATGGGGCCAACGGCCTGGCCATTGTCATTCCGTGCCACCGGGTGATTGGCTCTGATGGCGGTCTTGGCGGTTACGCAGGCGGGATTGACCGGAAAGCGCGCCTGCTGGCCCTGGAAGGGGCGGAAGGCTTTAAGACACTTCTCTAAGACGGTCTCCGACAGATTGGTCCATCATTTGCAAGGTGACGTGGGACTCACTTTCAAAAGGTCCGGCCATGAAAAAGATCACCCAAAAGATCGCTCTGCTTGCAGCCTCCAGCCTTCTGGCGCTTTCCGCCCTTCCGAGTGTGGCCAACGCGCATTGCCCGCCGATCAGCGCAGGCTCAGCGACCATCTCCTGCGAACAGGGTGTTCGGGTGATCCGGCAGTCGCCGGGGGCATTGCCACGCATCAGCCTGGAAGCGGCACAGCAAGCCCAGCTGGAGCGCGAACGCCTCGCCGCACAGAAGCGCGCTGCCGCACAGCAAGCGCGGATTGAGCGCGAGCGTCTCGCATTGGAACAGCAGCGCATCAATAATGAGAGCTATCTCTATCGTGATGCGAACAGCCCGTTACGTAAACGCCGCGGTGCACGCGGCGTCGTTGTGGTAAACAGTAACCGCTAACGAAATTACCGGACGCTACCGCGTCGGTGCGTGAAAATCCTGTGGCTTACCATCGAGCCATCGAATAAATTTCGTAATCTCTGGCGCGCGCTTTAACGCGTCCATGCTACCAAGTTTCGCGAGTTCGGTATTCGTGAAAACGCGGTGGATTTTGCGGTGGCAAATGGGGTGGACGTCAACTACTGCGCGCCCACCTTTGCTTTTAGGGATGACATGATGTCGTTCCCGGCGTCGCCCCAAGGGACGGCCGCATAGCGCACAAATGTCCGGCTCACTCATTCCGGGGCGGTAAGCCGTCGATCAAATAATCAATCAGTGCGAGCGCTTCCTCGCTCGCCCAATCTGCTTCACCGGGCAGGCGCGCCAGCTCGCGACCATTTTCATTATAGATAATCGTAGTCGGGAGACCGGGGAGTTCCAGAGTTGCGTTGATCGTAAAGTTACCGTCATGGACCAGAGGCAGGTCCGTCAGAGCCGTGCGCTCATAAAATTCCGCGGCATCGCTCATATTCCGGTCTAGGCTAATGGGAAGCACGGCGAAATCCTCTCCCCCGCGCAGGAGCTGCAATTCGTCGAGGCTCGGCATTTCAGCGACACACGGGGGACACCAGGTCGCCCAGGCATTTACGAGAACGATTTTACCGCGATAATCGGTGAAGCTGGTTTCACCCGTCGGTGTTTTAAAGGTCAGGTCCGGTTGTACAGGCGGCGACTCTAAGACCGTCAACTTGGACAGCGAATCCACCGCAAAACGATCAAGCGCGCCTTTGGGTGCCTGACAGGCCTTCACGCTGACCGTGACAAAGGCTACCAGCCCGCCAAAGACCATCAATTTGATCGCATTGGATAGTGTGAACATGAGTGACGAAATAGGCAGTCCGACGCCCAAAGGCCAGAGCATGTGGGGCGGGCGTTTCAGCGCACGACCCTCTGACATTATGCAAGCGATCAACGCGTCGATAGGTTTTGATCAGAAACTGGCGACAGAAGATATTGCTGGGTCGAAAGCTCACGCGACAATGCTCGCCGCGAAAGGCATTATTTCAGAGGCGGATCGGGATGCGATCCTGTCCGGTTTGGACGCGATTTTGGCGGAGATTGACGCGGGTGATTTTCCATTCTCCGAAGAATTGGAAGACATCCACCTGAATGTCGAAGCGCGCTTAAAAGAGCGGGTCGGTGATGCGGGTGGTCGCCTCCACACGGGCCGATCCCGTAATGATCAGGTCGCCACAGATTTTCGTCTCTGGACGCGGAAGTCGTTGGACCTGTTCGACGGGCTTCTGACAGATCTGATGCACGCCTTGCTGGATCAGGCGGACATGCACGCCGCAACAATCATGCCCGGCTTCACGCATCTCCAAAGCGCCCAGCCTGTGACTTTCGGTCATCATATGATGGCTTATCTGGAAATGTTCGCCCGGGACCGGAGTCGTATGCGCGATTGCCGGGCACGGATGAATGAAAGTCCGTTGGGGGCGGCCGCGCTGGCGGGGACACCTTATCCGATTGATCGCGACATGACGGCCGAAGTGCTGGGCTTTGATCGCCCGATGGCGAACAGTCTGGATGCGGTCTCAGCACGGGACTTCGCGCTGGAAGCGCTCTCCGCGGCGTCGATCTGCGCGACTCATCTCTCCCGTTTGGCCGAAGAGATTGTGATCTGGACGAGTGCCCAGTTCCGCTTTGTGCTTGGCGCCGTGGCGTAGGCTGAACCGGAATAGCCAGCAGAGTAGGAACCACCGCTGGACCAGCCAGACG
>JBCBGR010000308.1:0-3093 GCA_038526555.1 Pseudomonadota bacterium | reverse complement strand
CGCACAGCGCGTCGCATTCCCGCATGCATCGACTTCAAAGCCCTTCTGATTACGGATTTCCATGAAGATATCGGCGGCTTCCGTTCGAGGGTCGCGCAAGATGATCAGCTGATCCGCGCCGAGCGGCCCCATGGCGGCAGACCCTGGTTCACTGATGGCGCGCACCTGCGCATCAGATAGTACAAAATCCGGCTGCTTGCGGGCGTCGAACACCGCAAAACGGTTCCCCGCGCCATTCATGATCAGAAAGTCCACGGTCTTATCCCGCCATGCGCTGGATGGCCCAACGCAAAGCGTTGGTCGCCAGTTCGGTCTGGTTCGGGACGCCGCCCATCATCGGAGAGCCATCATCGGGACTGCCGAGATCCGCATGAACAAAGATTTGCTGACGCTCTGGCACAACCCACAGGCCGCAATAGACACCATAAGCTTCGCCGTGGTGCCCGACCCATGGCGTATCTATCTGTCCCGGAAGCGGCCCTTCGGGATAGACATAGACCCCTTCACCAAAGGCCAAGAAATGGCCATCTTCGCTGCTCCGGCCTTCGATGATCTCTGACTCTGAGCCGCGGCCATCCGTGTCAGACGCTCGCCAGCCCGGTGTCCAAAGGTCTGGCTGCTTTAGGACAATTTCTCGCCCAATCACGGCCAGATCATTGACGCTCGCCCGTAAGCCGCCTTGCGGACTGAAGAGCGTTCCATTCGTGCCCGGCACATAATCGTCCATCGACCAACCGTCTTCTTTCAGGATCGCCGGCTCAGACCCACTCAGCGTTTCTGTTCCATCAATCTGGAGTTCCCACTCGGTACTCGCGCCGCGAAGTGCGGGGAAACCTAACGCGCGTTTCTCTGCACTCACGCCTGCCCAGTTAAACCCGATATCCAGACCCAGCGGCTTCGCCACATAGTCAGTAAAGAGCTGATCAAAGCGTGTTTGCGTCGTCGCCTCCATGACGGTCGCGGCAATGCCGTAATTCAGATTGCTATAACGGAACCCCTTGCCCGGTTCGACATCCGCTTCCCAGATTTTGTCCGTCAGCAGCGTCCGAATATTGCCCGGCGCGGTCATCCAGTAAACGTCAGGATCAATGATCCCGGATTGATGCGCGATCAGCCGACGCAAGGTCACAGGTGTGTTTGGGAATTGTGGGTGACGCAGTGGGAAATCGATGATCGCAGAGACATCGGCGTCCAGATCGAGCGACCCGTCCGCATGGAGACGTCGGGCCAGTTCACCGACCAGAAGCTTTGAAATGGAGGCGATGCGAAACGGACTATCCAGCGTGAAGGCACGACCCTCATATGCGCCGGACAGGTCAGACACCCGACTTCCATCCGCTTGGGTCAGCAAGCGCGCTTGACCGGGTGTGATCGTCATTCGCTCAGCCTCCATCCGCTCAGACTGGCATCCGACTGACAAACCAAGTGTTAGAGCCGCACCGCCCATCAATAATGTTTTCCGTCGTGTGATCATATGTGCTCATATGGAGAGTAATCTGTTTTACCAAAACCCTCTCATAGACGTAAACTGACTATGCGCGCGATTATTCTTTTAACGAGTTTGATTTTTGCTCTGTTCGCGATGACGGGGTCTGTCCATGCCCAGGACACACCGCTCGATACAGCACCGATTGCGGTGGCGACGGGCCCCACAGACGCCGAGATTGAAACGCGGCTGAACGATATTCTCTCTCAGCTCTCAGACACAAACAGCGTGGTTGTCAGCGTTCAAAGCAGCGTCGTGACCCTCTCCGGCGAAGCCGCCAACACAGAAAGCGCAGAGCGCGCAATCAACATTGCGGGCCGCGTTGACGGCGTTGTCGCGGTTCAGGACAATATTGTTCGGACCCTCGACGTGGCCGATAATGTCACGCCGCTCGTCTCCCGCACCGCGCAACTCAGCACGCAATTTCTACGCGCCCTCCCCCTGATCGTTGCAGCCCTCACCTCTCTGATTTTGATTTATCTACTGGGGCGGTTCCTCGCCAGCCGGACCGGCCTCATCCGACGTATGGCGGGTAATCCGTTTCTCGCCGAACTGATCGCCACCGCCATCCGCATTGCCTTTGTCGTGATTGGTCTTGTGGTGGCCCTAAACATTCTGGGCGCAACAGCCTTGGTCGGAACAGTCCTTGGCGGTGCCGGGATTATCGGAATCGCGCTCGGTTTTGGCGTTCGCGATACAGTCGAGAATTATATTGCATCACTCCTCCTCTCCTTGCGGCAACCGTTCCGCGCCGAAGATTTTGTCGAGATTGATGGACAGGCGGGGATCGTCGTCCGACTGAATACACGCGCAACGATCCTGATGACGCTGGACGGCAATCACTTGCGCATTCCCAACGCCAAAGTCTTCAAGGCGGATATTTTGAATTATTCAACCAACCCGACGCGTCGTTTTACAATCCGCGTGGGCGTGGACAGTGCGGATGATCCGCTCGATGCGATCGGTCTTGGCGTGCAAATGCTTAAAGACCTGCCCTTCATTCTGCCTGATCCAGAACCGATGGGGATGATTGTGGAACTGAGCGATAGTTCGATCCTGATCGATTTCTTTGCCTGGATTGACCAGCGTGAAACAGGATTTGCCGCCGCGCGCAGTCAAGCCATTCGCGATGTGAAAATGGCGCTGGAAGAGGGTGGGTTCTCGTTACCGGAACCGCTTTACCGACTGCGTGTCGAAGGCGGCACAATTCCGTCTGAGGCTTTGACTGACAGCTCGCCAGCTTCACCCAAGGGAAAACCATCAAAACCCAAGGCAAGTGCATCAGCAGCGACGCTAGACAAAGACGCCGAACACATCATTATTGAACGGGTGGCCGAAGAACGGGCCGATACCGAAAAAGGCAGAACAGGCGCGACGGACCTGCTCGATGATGCAGCACCGCAAGAATAACCGAGCCCCATATTATAATTACCAAAGAGACGCATGACGACCTGACTTGCGTTCACGCGCAGGCCCGTTACACATCCGGCAGATCTATTTCTGTGGAGTGACTATGACCCCCAAACATCTTCTTCTGGCTGCGAGTGCAATTGCATTGCTGGCCGCAACTTCAGTGGTTTCTACAGCGTCTGTTGTTTAGCTCACAG
>JBCBGR010000307.1:0-3111 GCA_038526555.1 Pseudomonadota bacterium | reverse complement strand
GAGCAACCGACAGGTGAGCTGTCTTTCTCCGCAGGTTTTTCATCGGCTGACGCCTTCTTGGTCGATTTGTCGATCACTCAGCGAAACTTGCGCGGTCGTGGTCAGTTGCTGCGTTTCGTGGTGCGAGCCTCCGCGAACCGTCGTGAAGTTGATCTGCGTTTCACAGAACCACGTTTTCTGGGACGAAACCTTGCGGGCAGTGTCGAGCTCTTTGATGTTGTCATTGATTTTATTGAAGAAGCGGGCTTCCGTTCGACGCGGACAGGGGGGCAGATTGGCCTCGCCTTCCCGCTAACGCAGAATACAAGCCTCTCCACGCGCTATTCTCTACGCTCTGAGTCCATTGAGTTCCCGCAAGAGAACGAATGTGACGCGATCCTGCAAAGCTCATTGGATAACCAGCTCTCAGCGCAGAACACCCAGCTCTTGACATTATGTCAGCAGGTCGGTGGGCGTCTCTCCTCGATCCTAGGTTACACCTTTGGCTGGGACCGCCGGAATGATCCGATTACGCCAACGGGCGGCTTTGATGTCCGCTTCAGCCAAGATGTGGCCGGCGTGGGCGGTGACGTGCGTTACCTGCGCACAGACGTTCGCGGTAACTACTATAAAGGCCTCTTCCCCGGCGTGATCGCGTCTGCAACTTTGTCAGGCGGTTATATTCGCGGATGGGGCGGCGATCCTGTTCAGGTCAATGACCGATACTTCAAAGGCAACTTTGATTTCCGCGGGTTTGACAATGCCGGTATTGGACCGCGCGTCGTCAACTATGTTGCTGAAACAGGCTCGACATTTATCCCGACAGCGGGCGGCGGTGTTGATGGCCGACGTCAGGCACTCGGCGGGAACCTGTTCGGTCTGGCTGCGGCTGAGGTGAGTTTTCCAGTTGGCATACCCCAGCTCCTTGGGTCACTCTTCGTGGAAGCTGGCACTGTCGGCCTGCTGGATGAAGACTTCCAGTACAATATTATTATAGATCCCGGCGCCTCCGGGCTCCAAGCAGGAGCCAGTTGTGATGGTGTTATTGCGTCGGGGGTCATCTGCCAGCAAACGATCGATACGCTCGATCCGCGTGTAACGGCAGGGGCCAGCATCTTTTGGGAGAGTCCGTTTGGCCCGATCCGGTTCGATTTTACACAACCTATAGTCAAACAACCATTCGACGACAGACAGTCGTTCCAGTTTACAACCCGCACAAGGTTCTAAAAATGTCTAAGATTTCAACGATGCGTAGCGTCTTTATCAAGTCTACCATGGGTGCCGCTGCTGCACTCATGACCACAGCCACCACTTTTGCACAGAGTGTTGTGCTCGTGGTCGATACGGCCAAAGTCTACAATGATAGCGCTGTGGGCCAGCATATTGAGCGCCAGATTGCAACCATGGCCAGTACCACAAGTACGCAGCTTCAAGCCAAGCAAGGCCCTTTGGAAACACGCGGAAAGTCTCTGATTACGCAGATGGACGGTAAGACCCGTGAGCAAATTGCATCTGACCCAGCGCTCGTCTCTGAGCTTCAAAGACAACAGCGAGATGAAGCACAGCTTCAGCAAGAAGCCGCTATTGCACAACGCGAAATTCAGATCGCCAAAGTCAAGGCTGTCCAACTGGTTGACGCGAAAGTCTCATCCATCATCCAGAAGATTGTTGATGAGCGGAATGCTGACGTCGTTCTGGATCGTGCCGCTGTTATCTACGGTGCGCCTGCAGACATTACCCCAGATGTTATTTCTCGTTTGAATGCGGAGATGACAACAGTTCCCGTTGTGCGTGAAAAGCTGCCCGTTCAAGCGCCAACGCAATAATATTTACTGGCGTCCGTTACGTGATGACATGCGACGTGTTTTGAGAGACGTCGCACACATTCTTATCGCATATCTATGATCGACCCGCGTTTTTATAGTGTCGGGTCCAATGCGCTAACCGTATCGGACCTTTGTGCGAGGCTAGACCTTGCATATCCGGAAGGAACATTCGGGGATACACCGATCGTTCGTCCTGCTGCGCTTAAGGACTCCCAACCAGGGGATATCTGTTTTCTAGAGAGCAAACGTCATCTGGAAAGCTTGGAAACGGCGCGCGCGTCTGCCTGCTTTGTCCCTGAAAAGCTCGCCAGGGCTGTGGCGGAGCGAAACATCGTTCCCATTATTTGTAAAACGCCAAAATTCTTCCTTGCCAAAGCCACGCAAATGCTTGTCGAGACGATTGATGCGCCTGCAACGATTGCTGAGTCGGCAAAGATCCATCCCAGCGTTCATATCGGTCCCGGTGTGGTTGTTGGCGATAATGTTACCATCGGCCCCAACAGTGTTGTGACGCATGCCGTCATCGGAGACGGCGTCTCTATTGGCGCATGTAGTGTGATCGGCGGTGATGGGTTCGGCGTCGCTGTTGGGCCCACAGGCGATATCCTACCCGTACCACATATTGGCCGGGTTATGATCGGTAATCGGGTGCGCATCGGATCGAATGTTTGCATTGATCGCGGGCAGTTGGGCGATACGACGATTGGCGATGATTGCCAGATCGATAATCTCGTTCAAATTGGTCACAATTGTCATCTCGAACGCGGTTGCATGCTCGCAGGTCGCGTGGGTCTGTCAGGCTCTTGCTACCTCGAAGAAGGTGTAATGATGGGAGGAAGTGCGGGGCTGGCCGATCATATTCGGATTGGCAAAGGGGCTCGCTTGGCCGCCTTTGCAGGTGTGATGCATGATGTTCCTCCCGGTGAAGTGTGGTCCGGCATTCCGGCAATGCCAATCCGACAGCATATGAAAATCGTTGCTCACTCCAAGAAAGCGGTTCAACGATGACTCATAATTTCCCGATTGAGCGCGATATCGTTTCGCAGTTACTGCCCCACGATGCGCCAGCCTTGCTGGTGGACCGTGTTCTTTCCTTTGATGGGGAGCGTGTTCACGCACAGGTCCATATTTCTCCGGATTGGGATGTATTCCGGGGACATTTTCCGGATCGTCCGATCTTGCCGGGCGTTTTGATGATCGAAATGGTCGCGCAAACTGGCGCATTGAGGGGTGTTTTAGGGAAGATGGTCGATGATGATGCTTTCTTGGCCTTCACAGGGATCGATAAGGCTCGCTTCCGCAGACC
>JBCBGR010000306.1:0-3150 GCA_038526555.1 Pseudomonadota bacterium | reverse complement strand
GCGATAAAGGCTCTATGCGGGGCTTCTGGATTATCTTCCTGCTCACCTTCTCGCACTGGCCGCTGGATTGGCTTGTTCACCGTCCGGACTTGGTCTGGGTGCCGGGCAGTGAGGCTTATCTGGGACTCGGTCTGTGGAATTATCCGTGGCCGACTTATGCGCTGGAAGTGCTGTTACTGGGCACCGCTGTCGCTTTCTGGCTGGCGAAGACTTCGGGCCCGCTTTGGACAACGATCGGTGCGTGGCTTACAGTGTCTGTGCTATCCACATTGCATTTCTTTTCGATCACAAAAGTCACACTCGACCTGCAAGCGGGAACGCTGGACCTTGCCGCGCTTCCATCCGGCGTGCCCTTTGCGATTTCAGGGCTGGTTTTCTTCGTGGGTATTGCAGTGTGGATCGGGTTTCTGGAACGCAGACGTTCTTACAGCTGATCATCCCTGATCTTGCCGGGCAGGGACGTGGCGGCACTGTCGCCGCGTTCTTCCTTGGCCTTAGCCAACCGAAGCCCGCGTCCCGTCATCACGGCATCGGCCCCAAATTTAGCACGTGCAATGTCGGAGGCGCGTTCAGCCGCGCCGCGTTTCGCGGCTTTCAGATCTAGCAGGTCCGCCGAGTCTCCAATGGGCGTTGCGAGCGCACTAATGCCTGCCCCAATCAGGCGATAGGACTTGCCCTTGGCCTCTGCTTCCAGAAGGGGTTCGAGGGCATGAAACAAACTATCAGCGAGCTGGATCGGTTGGCTCAGAGTCCGCCGCCTTGTGATGGATTTGAAATTGGCTGTCTTTAGTTTCAGCGTGACGACCGATCCGGCCATGTCTTTGGCTTTGCTACGATCTGCCGTTTTCAAACAGACTTGCCAGAGCTTGTCCTTCAACGCCTCCAGATCGCTAATGTCGTCTGAGAAGGTGGTTTCTGCGCTGATCGACTTTCTCTGATGGGTGGGGTTGACCCGACGATGATCTTCGCCTCGCGCGAGCCGTGCTAGTCGCAGGCCATGGTCCCCAAACCGTTCAGCCAGTTTCTTATCATCCCAGTGGCGCACGTCGGCAATGGTCTTGAGGCCTGCGGCTTCCAGTTTAGAGGCGAAAGCCGGACCAATTCCAAAAATGAAACCGACAGACTGCTTGGCCAAAAAGTCTTGCGCATCTGAGTGTCCCAGCACGGCAAAACCGTTGGGCTTGTCGAGGTCAGAGGCCGTTTTGGCGAGGAACTTATTATAGGACAGGCCGATTGAGACTGTCACGCCGACCTCTTCCAGTATTCTGTTTTGAAGCTGAATGAGACTTTGTGCAGGTGAGCCGCCGTGCAGCCGTTCCGTCCCTGTCAGGTCGAGAAAGGCCTCATCGATCGAAAGCGGCTCAACAAGGGGCGTGAGCTCCGTCATCAAACTGCGAATGCGGCGGCCTTCGAACGCATATTTATCCATACTGCCGCGAATGACGACGGCATCCGGGCAGAGCTTCAATGCCTTGAACATGGGCATGGCCGAATGAACGCCGTAAATCCGCGCATGATAGCAGGCCGCCGACACGACGCCACGTCGGCCTCCGCCGACAAGGACGGGCTTATCGCGCAGGCTTGGATCATCACGTTTTTCAATCGAACAGTAAAAGGCATCACAATCGACATGTGCGATGGACAGGCTCCCCAGCTCTGGATGCGATAGCCGTCGTTGAGCACCACAATTGGGACAGGGACCGCTCGACGTCAGGACTGTGCCGCAATCCCGACATAAGGTCGTCACGTCGATTTGTTCTGACGGGTGGGTCAATCTTTAGGGACTCATAAAGATGTTCGTGTTATGTTCCATCATCGACAGGCTGTCATGGTTAAGTCAAGTTAAAGGCGCGTTCCACGCTTCTTTAAGGATGCTCTGGCATAGGATGACAAGTCAACAAGACATCGTTCCGCTGATCGAGCCCTTCGATTCGGTTGAGAAACGATGCTACAGGTGATGGGAAGAAATGCTGCAAGTGATGCCTAAAAAGGTCCTCATCGTTGAAGATAATGAGCTGAACATGAAGCTGTTCAGCGACCTTCTGGATGCGCATGGCTATGAGGTGCGTCAGACTCGTGAGGGTCTAAAAGCGATCTCAATCGCTAAAGAATTCGAACCTGACCTGATCCTCATGGACATCCAATTACCGGAAGTGTCTGGTCTGGAAGTCACGAAGTGGCTCAAAGATGATAAGGGCTTGTCTGACATCCCGGTTGTGGCTGTGACGGCCTTTGCGATGAAGGGTGATGAAAAGCGGATCCGGGACGGCGGTTGCGTTGGCTATATCTCCAAGCCGATCACTGTCAGCAACTTCCTTGCGACCGTTCGGAAATATAGCCAGGCCGCTTAAGGAGGGCATCAGAGATGTCCGCCCGCATTCTCGTTGTTGATGATCTGGCGCCCAACCGGAACCTGCTCGATGTTAAGCTGTCGGCTGAATATTATGACGTCCTAACCGCCGCCAGCGGTGAGGAAGCCCTTGAGATTGCCAAAGAGGAACGGCTCGATCTCATCATGATGGATATCATCATGCCAGGCGGCATGGATGGTTTTGAGGCCACGAAACAACTCAAAGCCGACCCTGAACTCCACCATATCCCCGTGATTATGGTGACGGCGCTTGAAGAAACGAAAGACCGGATTCGTGGCCTTGAAGCGGGCGCTGATGACTTCATTACCAAGCCGATTGACGACTTTAACCTGACAGCGCGGGTGAGATCACTGCTGCGTCTGAAAATGACGACGGATCAGATCCTGTCGCATATGGGATCGGCCACGGACAATAACCGCATGATCATGGACAAGATCAAGGAGCAGGCGGGGCGCATTCTGATCATTGGCGATGAGGGCGGACAGCCGCCAAAACTCGCTAAAATGATCGAGGACCGCCATGATGTTATCATTGAAACCAATCCTGTTGAGGCGGTCCGGAAGGCGAAAGCCAATTACGATCTGATTATTGTGAGCCTGGTCGCGCGATCCTTTGAAGGGTTGAGACTTTGCGCCTCCATCCGCTTCAATGCGGAGTCGCGGGACACGCCCATCCTCGTCGTTGGCAACCCAGATGATCTGCCCAGCTGTGTTCGTGCCTTCAATTCCTGACGTTCAACAGGACGCATAATGCTGTCATTCACACCGAGATCGAAAGC
>JBCBGR010000305.1:0-3151 GCA_038526555.1 Pseudomonadota bacterium | reverse complement strand
CCGACCATCTTCTCCGACGGTTCCGATCAGTTGCTCGAACTTCGGTTCCAACTCTAAATTCGCATCGCCTGCAAAAAGGTCTTCGATAATCAAGCCTTCGGGCGTGGTCCGAACCGTTTCGAAGCTCGATGGGGTGTAATAGAACCAATCAGGGAACTTTGTCCGCGCCATGAAGGCGTCCTCAGATTTTTCGATCTCAAGCTCGATTGGAAGCACAGAACCATCCTGAATAATTGCGCCCGTCCAATAGCCGGATGGATCGAAGGACAAGTCGTGGTCAGCAAATGCGATAGGCGTGCTAAAAAGTGAGAGCGCGAATGCTGCGAGACCTAACACGAGTAATTTCAAATTCATGCCTATTGTTCCTTCAAGTTGAGTGCGGGCAGACTAGCAGTCCACAATTGCACATCGCGCTTACCCGTTTCTTCAGTAGGGCGATCTGACGGAAAAACGATCTGCTCTGTCCCTGGTATCACTGAAGCCGCATATTCGGAAAAAGGGGAATTTATATCACACCCAAGATTGACCGGTTCCGTCCATTTACCGTCGATCCGCCGTGATTGAAAAAGATCGCTGCCGCCGCATCCGCCCCGATCTGAATAGGTGATCAGCATTAGTTTGCCATCCGGCGACACCCATAAGCCATCGTCGGCCTTGGTAGAGTTTATCGGCGCGGGTAGAAGCTCTGGCGCGATAAACCCGCCAGCGCCATCGGAGCGCGCGACATAAGCATCGCGATCACCTATTCCATCGAGGCGCTCTCCCCAGAAATAAAGATCGCCCGCCGTCGTTAAGTTCGGCGCTGTTTCATTATTGACGAAGCGGAGCGTACGCACAGCGCCTGCGCGCACCCGATTTAGATCGGGACCTTCAAGAGGGTCTGGATGCGCATTCGGAGACGTCAAATCAAGTTGCCATAGGTCAAAGTTCCCCGCAGTGTCGTCATTCGCGCGCGCGGGGTGCGTGACCATCCAGGAAAACAACAAAGTCGACCCATCAGGTGTCACGCTCGGATAATCGACCCGGGACTCGACCGGAAGGTCCACAAGTTCGGGCGCGGTCCACCCCTCTGCGGTTCGGGTTGAGCGCTTCAAGCGCTGCGGGCACTCCCAGATCGGGAAACATTCTGATTGCGCAAAGAACATAGTTTGACCGTCTGGAGTGAAGCCCGGTGTGAGCGTTATTTTGTTCTCCGTTTGCAAGTCATCCGGAAAGAACGGGTGCGCTTTGTCCGCTTCAGCATAAGCTGGTGCAGCCATGATCAGCAGGGCGGGAATGGACGTCGCTAAGCGACAGAAAAGAGTTTTCACGATTTTGCTCCATCGATCAGAAAGACTATAAAACGCGCGTTGGAGCTTGAGATAGATCGATGTCTGTTACGTTTCTGATCGAAAATCGTTGCCATTTGACGGAATTAGATCATTTCCTGGCTGGTACAGACGAAAACCGTAAGGCACCTCATGATAGACAGCTTCGACCGAAGAATACTGAGCGAGCTGCAAAGAAATAATCGGCAATCTATGCTCGCCATAGGTGACAAGGTTGGATTGTCAGAGCCTTCGGTTCGGCGCCGGGTCAGCAGGCTCCGGCAAGACGGCTACATTATCGGCGATGTCAGTCTCGTTGATCCCGGCAAACTTGGCATCACCGTAATCATATCCATTCGCTTCGAAAAAGAGAGCCAGGCGACTTACGACGCCTTTAAAGCGGAGATGATAAAAACGCCTGAAATCACTCAGTGCTACACGGTGACCGGGGATGAGGATTTCATTTTGATTGGACACTATCCAGACATGGCAGCCTACGATGAATGGGTGAATGAACGCCTTCTCACCAATGCTGCAATTTCACGCTCAACGACAAACGTAGTCTATCGCCGCATCAAGTTTGAAACGGCCTTGCCGACTTAGATGAATAAGCAGCCAATTCTTGCCCAGTGGAAGAAATAGCCAGCGGCTGTTGTGGGCCGAGTTTAGGACGCTCGAAAGAGCGCTTGCTTCGGTTAAAGGGCGGTATTCAGCTAACGGGTGGTTTGCAGCTCGCGATAGTCGACGAAATCAGTTGGGATGTCGGAAGCTGATAGCTCTCGGTTCCATCTATAATCAGGTCGAAATAGTCGTCGTCATTGCCAAGCGCTCTGAGCCAAGGAGCTGCCGGACTAATCAGTAAGTCAGGCAAACGACCACCCCCTCCAATTAGTTCGCCAGAGAATGATCCCCCTTTGGTCACCAATTTTACGTTCCATCGTACAGGCTGATCTTGAGAGATTTCGCGAACTCGTTCCACACCGCTCGGAACTGCTGTGAGCCGGACTTTCTCCTCCGATTTCGCGCAGTTGAATACGACCAAACCCGAGTAGTAGTCCCTCGGGTCTAGAGTGAAGTGCACATTTTGCGGCTTTGGAGAAACCCATTCTCCAGCTTGAATTAATGGTTCAAGGGAGTCGTCTTGTCCCTCGCCATATGCCCAAGGAGAAGCCAGTAACAACGCCGCGAGAAGTCCCACACTTTTCTTCATTAGCCCATATCCAAATGAAATCACCGAAGGCGGTAGTGAAACCAAGTCTCAGATATTCTCAAGTTTTAAGTTGCGTCGGACAGCTGCGTCCGTTGTGGGGCGAATTTAAGCCCCTGGTAGTTGATCTAATCCATGTGTCTTTAGCCTATCAGCAGTATTAATCGTTTCCCACTTGCAAGGCACTCCTGTACCAATTCAACAGGGTCTGAGAGCAACAAGGGGCTGCGGATGAAGTTAGACTTCTTACAAGCTAATCTGGAGCAGCATCGCGAATTGCTCATTGATTTCAATGTCGCATACATCGATTGGGCCGGTGATTGTATTCAAGAACACTTCGGGCTCTCGCTACCCAGTCTATTGGGGATGTCGATCCCCGACTATGCTGACAGTTCGTTGGACAAGCTGTGTGAGGAAAAGCCGCCACATGGCATCTTCTATATCGTGTTTGATGAAGAAGTCGCGCTTGGCATGGGCGGGCTCCGCCGCATGCGGGACGGCGTTGGGGAGATTAAACGCATCTATGTCTCCCCCGCCAGCAGAGGCGGCGGCGTAGGCGCAAAGATCTTGGCTCGGCTCATGCGGGATGCAAAGAGCTTTGGCTATAATGAAATCATGCTCGAAACCGGCCCTTTCA
>JBCBGR010000304.1:0-3166 GCA_038526555.1 Pseudomonadota bacterium | reverse complement strand
GGGACGCATATGCGCCTCTGGCAATTCAAACCGTGTCAGATGCGGCTCTCCATCGACCATTTCCGAGTGCGCGTCCCTTTGACGGACAAAGACTCCTCGTGGAAAACTTCATCCCAATTCAATCGATCATTTTCAGAAAGTCACTCTTTGATCACTTTGGCGGGTTCAATCCCGATTTCGATCATTTGGAAGACTGGAACCTTTGGGTGCGTTACGCGCAAGTCGGCGACTTTATGTATACGCCGAAAGTCACGTCGATCTATCTGACGCCCAATGATCCAGATATTCGCCAAAAGCGACACCTCCAATTGCACGCCGCTTATGAGACCGTTCGCGATAAAAATTTGGAGGATGTTGCGAAGCTTCAAGCCAAACTCAGCGCTGATAAAGGCCATCTGTCTATCAGCAGTCAGCGCTGGACTTGAATAGAAACATCGTTCACCTGAACGGCAGACCGTCACGCTGCACAACGAAGATTGCTCCGCTAAAGACATGTTAAAGTCATTAAAATCCTTATTTGCAAAACCCAATGAGGCGTCAGCGAGCAATCGCTCGGTCGCTGATGATAAAGTGGTCTCGCTTGAAACCCTTGCCCCTGAAAGTGCGTTGCCAACCGAGCCCAGGGACTGGCCTCAGGACCAATCAGCGCTGCCCTGGTTTGATCGTGATGATGCGCCGGACACAATCAAAACCATGGCACGTGAAGGTCGCATCACGGCTGAGCAGAAAGGGCTTCTCGAGAAATGGGTCGAGGATGGCTATTTCGTAATTGAAGGCTTGATCGATAAAGATCGCGTCCAAGCCTTTCGCGATGAAATTGAAAATATCGGGTCGCGCCAAGACCCTTATGCGGGGCTGAATTTCTCAGACGTCAAGATCGGCGATGAAGTCCATGTTCACGTGCCGCATGAAGATCTCTTAGCGCTATCATTGGAAGAGCGAGAAAAAGCGAAAGCTGTGTCCAACTGGCGAATTGGAGCGCTTCACCTCTTCTCAGAGGCCGCAAACCGCGTGTTCCTTGATGATGAAACACGACAGCTCTGCGAGTTGATTTTCGCAAAGCCCTCCATTCCGCGTTACAGCCTGTCCTTCCATAAGGGCAGTCAGCAGCTCCTCCATCAGGACACGCCCGTCTTCCACGTTTTCCCGCGCAACCATTTGATTGGCGTCTGGATCGCGATGGAAAACATTACTGCGGACTCAGGCCCGCTGGTCTACTTCCCGAAATCGCATCGGGAGCCTCTCTATGAAGAGTTTGGTAATTATCCGCAGACGAACCGTCGGACCTGCAGTCAGGAAACTAGCCATCGCTATGATGCTTATGTCCAGAAGCTTTCAGAGCGATTTGAAGAAAAGCTCTTCACGCCGAATGAAGGCGATGCTTTGTTCTGGCACGGACAGCTGATCCATGGCGGCTATCCAGTGCAGAACCCTGATACGACGCGGCTCTCTTTTGTTGTGCATCATATGGCAGAAGGCTGTGATGCGGGCGCTCACGTTGTTGGCCCATTTAATTGGTAGTGGGGTTCGACCCGTATTCCTGGATTTCGCATTACTGGATAAAGGCGCGTGAACTTTTTTAAGGCGAGAGAGGGCTCCCTCGATATTCTGGTGCAAATGGGGCGTCGCTCCATTTTGCAGCGCTATCGCGGGTCTTGGTTGGGGATCGGTTGGGCGTTCCTCACCCCGCTCTTCATGCTATTCGTTTACACCTTTATCTTTACGCGTGTGTTCACGGTCCGCTGGGGGCAAGACGTCGGGGGTGGCAATGTGGGCGAGCTCGGCACGTTTGAATTTGCCGTTGTCCTGTTTGCGGGTCTCAGCGTCTATACCTTCTTTAGTGAGGTGGTTCTGTCCGCCGCCGGGGTCATCCCTGCGAATACCAATTACGTGAAAAAGGTGATCTTCCCTTTGCGCGTGCTGCCGATTGTAGAGCTGATTAGTGCGGCCTTCCAGCTGATTATCTCGCTGATCATTTTGCTGATTTTTCAATATATCATCACACAGAACCTGCCACTCACAACGCTCCTGGCGCCGATTGTCCTGCTGCCGCTGATTATCATGATGGCAGGACTCTCCTGGTTGTTGGCGGGGCTGGGTGTCTATCTTCGTGATATCACGCAAATCCTGGCGCCGCTTGTCACGGCCCTCTTGTTTCTTGGCCCCATCCTTTATCCGGCCACCTCGTTTGCGCCGGAAGTGCGGCCCTGGTTGGTGCTCAACCCAGTCACTGTTCCCGTCGAAGCGCTCCGTGATCTGGTGATCTGGGGCGTGATGCCGGATTGGGTGTTGCTCGGTCAGTATAGTCTGGTGGCCATTCTGATTTTTGTCGTGGGTTGGGCGCTGTTCTCTCGGATGCGCCCGGGGTTTGCCGATGTCCTCTAAAAGTGCATCCATAAAATCTGCCGCGGCACCGGTGCCTGCGGTCCGGGTGAGCAATGTCTCTAAACTCTATCGGACCTATTCCAAGCCAACAGATCGGTTGATCGAGGCCTTTGTGCCCAAGGCGGAGCGCCACCGTGAGTTTCAGGCGTTGAAGTCAGTCAGCTTCGAGCTGCCCCGCGGCGAAACCCTTGGCATTGTTGGGCGTAATGGATCCGGTAAGTCGACTCTCTTGCAGATTATCTGCGGCACGATGCAGCCTTCTTCTGGTGAGGTGTCTGTTCAGGGCCGGGTTGCTGCGCTGCTTGAACTGGGTGCGGGCTTCAACTCGGAGTTCACAGGTCGTGAGAACGTCCATCTCAACGCGACGATCCTTGGCATGCGCCGCGATGAAATTGCGGAGCGGTTCGATGCCATCGCCGCTTTTGCTGATCTCGGCGACTTTATTGATCAGCCCGTGAAAACCTATTCCTCCGGCATGTTTGTTCGGTTGGCATTTGCGACGGCCATTAATACGGATCCTGATATTCTTGTCGTGGATGAAGCGCTGGCCGTCGGCGATGAAGCGTTTCAACGGAAGTGCTTTGCCAAAATCGAAGAGATCCAGGCGCGCGGCGGAACGATTCTGTTCGTCTCCCACAGTGCGGGTTCAATCACCCAGCTTTGCAGCCGGGCCATGCTGATCGATCAGGGCGAAGTCATTCTGGACGGGCGCCCCAAGACGGTCGCGGCATCACCGCTTAAATTCATGAAGCGGTGATAGTAATTGACGACCGTCTTGGGG
>JBCBGR010000303.1:0-3189 GCA_038526555.1 Pseudomonadota bacterium | reverse complement strand
TCTTATTTTTATGTGTGAGGGGACAGGCCTATTTCGGCTGGTTCAAATCCCAATCGTAATGGCCTGTCCCCTCACACATAAAAATAAGAAGACACAGCCATGACTGATACATTGATTGAAACGCCAGAAGCCCAAGCCCCCACACCGCTCTGGAAACGGCTTTTGCCTTTGGGCGTCATTGCCATCGCGTTGGGCCTGTTCTTTGCGCTGGGCGGTCCGGACTATGTCTCGATTGAGAGCCTGCGGGAAAACCGCGAAACCCTCAGTGCGCTCGTGGCGGATAATTTCGCCCTCGTCTTCCTTGGCTTTATCGGCCTCTATGCGCTCCTCGTCGGGATCAGTTTCCCAGGCGCAAGTTTCCTCTCTATCTTTGGCGGCTTCCTGTTCGGGACGATTTTCGGCGGGCTTGGGATTGTGGTTGGTGCCACGATTGGCGCAACGGCGATTTTCCTCGCAGCGCGTTACGCTCTGGGCGATACGCTTTCAAAGAAGGCTGGACCCTATATGCAGAAATTCGAGGCGGGTCTGAAAGAGAACGAACTCTCTTACCTTTTCATCCTGCGCCTGATCCCGGCATTCCCGTTCTTTATCGTCAATATTGTGCCCGCCCTGTTCGACGTGAAGCTCCGCAATTATGTGCTGACGACCTTCTTCGGCATTATTCCGGGCGCGTTTGTCTATGCCAGCGTCGGTGCGGGTGTTGGCGCGATCTTTGATGCGGGCGGCGACGTGCAGCTGTCTGGGCTGATGACACAGCCCAAAGTGATTGGTCCGATCCTTGGCCTTATCGCGCTCAGCCTGCTCCCTATTCTTTACAAAAAATTCAAAGGTGCGCCAGCTGGCGCAGAAGGATAAGATTATGTCCGACAAAACCATTCACGAAGTGGACCTCTGCGTGATTGGCGCAGGATCCGCGGGTCTCTCCGTCGCCTACGGCGCGTCACATCTGGGTCGCTCTGTCGTCCTCTTCGAACGCGAAAAAATGGGTGGCGACTGCCTGAACACAGGCTGCGTGCCCTCCAAGGCGCTCATCAAGGCCGCACGGATCGCCCATGATCGTCGCCATGGTAGCGAATATGGCGTTGCCCCGACTGAACCTGAGATCGACTTCGAAGCCGTCAAAACCCACATCCAAGGCGTGATTGATCAGATCGCCCCGGTCGACTCTGTGGAGCGCTATTCCGGCTTTGGAGTCACCGTCATTCAGGAAGACGCCGCGTTTGAAGATGAACGCACGATCGTCTCCGAGAACCACATTGTCCGCGCCAAGCGTATTGTCGTCGCCGCAGGTTCGCGCGCCGCTATTGTTCCGATCCCCGGTCTCGACACCGTTGATTACCTCACGAATGACAGCATCTTCCAAATCGATCGTCTGCCTGAGCATCTGATGATCATTGGCTCTGGGCCGATTGGTCTGGAAATGGGCCAGAGCTTCCGCCGTTTGGGCAGTGAAGTCACGATCATCGACATCATGGGGCCGCTGGGCCGGAATGATCCGGAGCATGTGAAAGTGCTCATTGATCAGTTGAAATCCGAAGGTATCCAGTTCCGCGCACCGGCGAAAACCAAACAGATCAGCCAGTTCAAGAACGGTAAGATCAAAATTGAGTTCGAGGACGGCAAACCGATTACCGGGTCTCATCTCCTCGTCGCAGCCGGCCGTGCGCCCAATGTTGAAGGGCTGGAGCTGGAAAAGGGCGGCGTGACTTATGATCGTCGCGGCATTGAAACAGATGCGGCGCTCCGCACATCCAATAAGCGCGTTTATGCGGCGGGTGATATTGCGGCGGGCAAGGGCGGTCTGACCCATGCAGCAGGGTTCCACGCAGGCGCACTGATCAAGAATCTCTACTTCATGCCTCCGGGTCTTGGCGGGATGTTCGCCAAAGCCACGACCAACCGGATGCCGGCAGTGATCTACACGCAGCCTGAACTCGGTGTGATCGGCGCGGGCGCGGATGAAGCCGCCAAGACACTCCACTTTGAATTTGAGGAAAATGACCGCGCGATTGCCGAACGCCTGACGCAGGGTGGGGTGAAGCTCTATCTAGACAGTAAGAGCAAAATCATCGGGGCGTCCGTTGTTGGCGAACAGGCGGGCGAAATGATCAATACGATCAGCCTCGCCATGGCGACGGGCGCGAAGCTCAGCCAGATCAGCTCCATGATCTCGCCTTACCCGACGCGTACCGAAGCGGTGAAACGGGCAGCATCGAGTCACTTCACCGATGCGATCTTTGGTCCCAAGGCGAAAGCGATCTCTGGCTTCTTCACGAAGTTCCAATAGCGATTTTAGCGAGAGCGGGTTAAGGCACGTCCGTGCCGAACCGCTACCGCGATACTTACCCGTCAGAGGCGCAGATTACCTCTGATGACGCGCTGCCGCTTCGGGCGGCAGACGCGATCCGTCTGGATTATTTCCAGGCCGAGCCGGATACGATGCCGACCGTCGCCTATGCGGAACACCACATATTGATCAGCCTGTCAGACAGACCTGTCGACACTGAAAATGTCCGGAACGGCAAAACGCTCCGTTACGGGTTTGATAAGGATGAAGTGGTTATCACGCCTGCGGGTGTTGAAAGCGGATGGCGCTGGTATCAACGCTCCCATGTCGCTGTGGTCCTGTTGGACACAGACGAGATCGAACGGTTCGCAAAGCGACATCTGGGTGTTCTGCTATCCGAACAGCAATTGCGCGATGTCCCCCGAACTCAAGACTCAGATCTTGTCGAAACCGCCAAGCTCCTCATCGATGCACTGAAAGAGCGACGGACAGGGTTTGAAGTGCTCTATGAGGCCCATTCCCGCATTTTCCTCGTCAAGCTGCTGGACCGATATGGCGAACGCTTGGCGGATCATGTTTTTGATGAAGATTTTTCCGCCCAACATTACAAACGGGTTCTGGATTATATTGAAGCCCGGTTTGGTGAGACACTGACAGTGGAAGACTTGGCCGCTGCAGCGGGCCTCTCCGCTACGGCCTTTTCAAGGGAATTCAAAAGGGTCGTCGGCGAAACCCCTTATCGGTTCCTGATGACCTACCGCGTGGAACGCGCACAGGAAAAACTCGCCGATACAACAGAGGCGATGATCGAGATCGCCCTGTCCTGCGGGTTCTCTGACCAAGCGCACTTTTCGCGCACGTTCAAGTCGGTGGTCGGACAAACACCGCGCGAATATCGCAAA
>JBCBGR010000302.1:0-3213 GCA_038526555.1 Pseudomonadota bacterium | reverse complement strand
TGATCGTCGTCCCGTCAAACTTTGTAAGCGTGAAGCCATTGAAGCGATCGGCCTGCTCCAGGATTATTCCCGCACCTACAACGAACAATTCAATGGCTTCACGCTTACAAAGTTTGACGGGACGACGATCAATATTCGGGATGGGGCGATCCTGTAAATGCGATATTAGGTAATACTGCGTCAGCGTCCTTAAATCGCGTCAAAACGGACTCTGTTGACAATAACCCCAATCTAAAGGATTATACCCCCTTGGGGTATATGTCATGACGCCAGAGACGAAGACAGCCGCTCTCAGACGCCTTGCCCGTATTGAAGGGCAAGTGCGGGGTATTGCGAAGATGATTGAGGAAGACCGATATTGCATTGATGTCGTTCGTCAGGTTCAGGCCACTAAAGCTGCGCTCTCCGGGTTAGAGAAAATCACGCTCGATGATCACTTAAGCACCTGTGTGGAAACCGCCCTGGCCGCCAATGATATCGAAACGCGTCGCGAGAAGGTCGAAGAATTGGTCGCCGTTTTAGGGGGACGCAAGAAGTGAGATGGATCGCACCACTTCTGATTATTCTGTCGCTCCTCATGAGCGGACAGCCAAGCTGTGCCCATGCCCATTTAAGTGAAATGAAGATGGAAACCCATGCTCAAACGTCCATGCAGATGGATGACCATAATGAGCCTTGCCATGACATGGAGGGTATGACGGATCATCACACAGAACATAACCAAGAGGATATGCCGAACCCCTGTGGTGATGACTGCGATGGTGGTATTACTTGCAAGTCTTGTGATCTTGCCCCTGTAGCGATCCTGTCTCTTGTTCAGGCGAAGCAGGTCGTCCCGACCGCTATCTCCCCCGACCATAAGCCTGTGCACTCATTTGTCCTGAGCTCGGCATACGAACCACCCCCTCCGAAACATCTTTTCAAGACCTGAGACTAACCTTCTCTCATTCTTGAAAGGAATTGCCATGAGGCGATCTCGTATTGCTATGGCGGCTATGGGGCTCATGATAGCGCCCTCGGCTCAAGCACGTCCTGTGTCTTATCCTGATGCATGGACTCTCATCCAAAAGACCGACCGCCAAAGCACATCACTCTGGGTTCATTATACCCTGACCCCAAAATGGTCTGTCGGTGCGCGCTCCGAGTGGGACCGCCAAGACGATTTTGTCTTTAACGGCCTTCAAGCCACCTATCTGGCGAAACGCTGGTTCGGAGAGAACTATCAAGCCAATGTCTATGGCTTTGGCGGGATTGGCGTGACCTCTCCCGTTGGGGACGCGACATTTGACACAGGCGCATCTGGCTTTGTCGGTGTGCTCGCCGATTGGGAAACGCGGCGGCTGTTTACGTCCTATCGCGCCCGCTACTTTGAGGCGGACGGTCTGGACGGTCGCTTTATGCAAGCGGCTCGCGTTGGCTGGGCGCCTTATGAAGGCGACACGGGTGATCTTCACACATGGCTCATGCTGGAAGTCGATCACCGCCCAGACAACTCTGAGGAGATCGGCGTGACGCCGCTTGTGCGTTTCTTCAAAGGCTCAGCTCTTTTCGAGATGGGATGGTCGGTCACTGACGACGAACCCTTAATCAACTTCACCTATCGATTCTAATGAACAAAGGAGATCATAATGATCCGTATTCTACTCCTCACCACAACCCTTGCCATCGCAAGGCCAGCTTTCGCGCAAGATCACGCCCATCATGGACACCATGACAACCATAGCCATGTGTACCATGACCATAACCATAATGACGCAGAACAAGAGGCATCCGTCGAAACCGAAAGCGCCGTCTCTCTCTACCGAACTGCCGAAATCGATGCGGCTTTGGCAGACGGCGGTTCACCCGTTGTCGTCGAAGTCTTGGGCGCCGTCTGCGACTTCTGCGCGACTGCCATGAACAAAACCTTCGGACGTCATGAGGGTGTGAAGGCCACTTATGTTGATCTGGATGCCAAGACACTCAGTCTTGTCCTATCATCAGACGATGCCTTGACGGACGAAGAGATCGATAAACTCGTCACTAACTCCGGCTACAAAGCGAAGGCAGTCCATCGCGCCAATCATATTAGCGGGATCTGACATGCGTCTCATCCTGAGAGAAACAGCCGCCCCGGCGCTGGCACTCTTTGCCAGCGTTTCCACTCTATTATGTTGTGCGCTTCCCGCGCTCCTCATCACAATTGGAGCGGGAGCGGTCATGGCGGGTCTGGTCTCAAATGTTCCTGGCTATGTCTGGCTAACAGAACGCAAGATCGAATTGTTTGTGATTGCTGGCGTCTTGCTCGCAGGAGCGACTTGGGCGCGTTGGGCGACCCGCAATGCGCCTTGTCCTGCCGATCCGAAACAAGCGAAAATGTGTAGCCGCATGAGGAAGGTTGGCGGAGTTATCCTTTGGCTTGCGGTTGCAGCGTATCTGATCGGTGGGTTCTTTGCCTTCTTCGCGGCGGACCTTCTACTTTGAACTCTTGGGACGCTCCCAAAGTGGGGCGTCCCAAGGGAATTTCTGAGCGGCTTAAACTCACCCTAAGTAAGACACTGAGATTGTACCTTTCTAATTTATCGGTTCACTATCAAACCTTATACGCATAGGAAGCAACACCTACTGCCTTTGGATCATCAATCGTCATTCTTTTAATAGTCTGAATGACAGTGTTTGTTTCATCATTTGAGAGCGGTTTATTCTCTTCAAGGATCATCCCAAATACGCGATCAAGATCCAGATTGGCAGAAAAGGAGAAGCCATAAAGGCTAAATAGGCCTGTGCCTGGTAGAACTCTAAAGGGGTCACCATCGGGATGGTTGAGCAACGTGTCTCCAGTGGCCAGATCTGAAATTCTTAGTAGGCATCTCAGCGAAAACGCTTGGTCTTCGTCAAGTCGAGAAACATAGTCATCATCGTATCCCAGAAACACTAGTGCCTGACCGTATCGCGCACTCGCATTCGAGATCTTTATCTGAACTTCGGCACCGACTTCGAGTGAGTCTATAGGATATAAGGCGTCGATCTGTTCGGTAGAGGACCCAAGGCTTTTTGTGTCTACTCTGGCGAGCGAGATGCGAAAATCCGACTGGTTTTCATACGCTCCGAATTCCGATCTCAACAGAAAGTATCCAGGCATATGGTTTGGCCATCTACAGCCATGCTTCTGTCCCAAGCTGATAATTTCTCCTAGTGGGAGCGTAACCAGCTGTTGGGCGCTTATTACACTCT
>JBCBGR010000301.1:0-3216 GCA_038526555.1 Pseudomonadota bacterium | reverse complement strand
TCCAGATTGTGGCGCTGCTGACGGGGGATCAGGTGTTTGATAGCCCGCGGACTCTGGCGGCTTTTGCTCTCGGCCTCGTGCTTTTCATCATTACGCTGCTTCTCAATATTGGGGCCTTGGCTGTCGTGAACCGTTACCGGACGGCCAAAGAATGAGCGAGAGCAGCAAACATAAACTCATGATTGCGTCTGAGCGCGCCATGGCCCGGATGAAACGCCGTCGGTCTGCGGAACGCCGTTTCCGGATATATGGTCAGGCCTGCATTCTCTTTTCAATTCTGGCGTTGGGCTGGTTGCTGGCGTCAGTGTTATCAACGGGTCTTTCGGCGTTCACACAGCATTGGGTTCGCGTGGATCTGCCCGTTATCAGCGCCAATTCTGGCATGGAGAGTGATCGAAAAAGGCTGACAGACGCGCTGGCGGAGCGATTTGACGTTGGCGATGGGTTAGACGCAAGACGAGACTTATTGTCTCTCGTCTCTGCGACAGTTGCGACTGAACAATATCGGGCACAAGCCAATGGCTCTCAAACGTCCGTTCAGCTATCAGTACCCGTCTCCGCACCGTCTAATCAATTCTTCAAAGGTCGTGTCGATCAATCGATACCAGAAGCGCAACGTGCCCTCACAGATCAGCAAATTGCCTGGCTTGAGACAATGAACTCGGAAGGTCTGATTTCGCGGCAGTTCAATTTTGGACTGTTTACCAATGCGGACTCACGGTCGCCCGAACATGCCGGAATTGCGACAGCGATTTTCGGGTCAGTCATGATTGTTCTCATATCAGGCGCGATTGCAATTCCGTTGGGTATTGGTGCAGCGATTTATTTGGACTCGTTTGCACCGCGCACAGGATGGGCGGGGCATCTCACCCGTGCGCTGGAAGTAAACATCAATAATCTGGCCGCTATTCCATCCATTATTTTTGGACTGTTAGGGCTTGCGATCTTTATCAACTTGGTCGGCCTCGCCCGATCAATACCCCTGGTCGGCGGCCTCGTCATGGCGCTGCACATGTTCCCGACCATTGTCATCGCATCGCGTTCAGCGCTTCAAGCTGTCCCGGAGTCGCTCACAGATAGCGCGCTCAGCCTAGGCGCGTCGCGTATACAGGCCGTTTTCAATCACAAAGTCCCTGTCGCGACCCCAGCTATGTTGACCGGCGCGATTATCGGAATGGCGCAAGCACTTGGAGGAACAGCACCGCTCTTGATGATTGGTATGGTAGCGTTTGTAACAACTGTCCCTGAAACTCCCATGGACCCGGCGACGGCTCTGCCCGTTCAGATCTTTCTCTGGTCCGGCTCCTCAGATACAGCATGGGCCGAAATTGCGTCCGCGGCGATTATTGTGCTCCTCATTGTTCTCATGCTGATCAATGGGCTAGCCGTCATTGTCCGAGAACGTTTGCAAAGGCATCGCAAGATTTAAGATGGCTGAAACGACTAAACCCAAATTTATATGTCGCGAGGTCAGCGTTTTTTATGACGATCTGAGAGCGCTTCATAATATCAATATCGACATCAATGATCATAGCGTCACGGCGCTGATCGGTCCGTCAGGCTGCGGGAAATCTACACTGTTGCGCATTTTCAACCGCATGAATGACGTGATTTCGACTGCCGAAGTTTCGGGTCAAATCCTGATGGACGGCATCGATATTTATGCGCCGGATGTCGATCCCGTTTTGCTACGCACACGCGTCGGTATGGTCTTTCAAAAACCTACGCCATTTCCACGATCAATCTACGAGAATGTGGCTTATGGCCCCAAGCTCCATGGGCTGGTTCGTAACAGAGCAGAGCTCGATATGCTGGTTGAGAAAAGCCTGCGACGGGCGGGGCTTTGGGATGAAGTCAAAGACCGTCTATCCGCATCCGGTATGGGGCTGTCGGTCGGGCAGCAGCAGCGCTTGGTTCTCGCGCGCACGCTTGCGATTGATCCGGACGTGATCCTGATGGACGAACCCGCCAGTTCGCTGGACCCGATTGCAACGGCACGCTTGGAAGCGCTGATCGAAGAGTTGAAACAGCGCTACTGCATTATCATTATCACGCACAGCATGGCGCAGGCAGCGCGTATCTCAGACCGGACAGCCTTCCTGCATAAAGGCGAATTGATTGAATATGATCAAACGGACCGGATTTTCACCAACCCGTCTGATCCGCGGACGCAGGATTACATTACGGGTCGGTTTGGCTAATCTGAAAAATCATACTCGGACAAAAACCGAGCAATCACATCGTCACGCTGCTTAAGCCCAGTTGGGTCTCCTACAGTTTTTAACTTCGTGAATTCCTCTGACCAGTCACTCGTCCGCGTGCGCAAAGGCGGATTATCGGATTGCAGCACATTCATGACGACGTCTGCAACGTCGTCCGCACTCTGATAGGCGATGCTTTGCCCACCTTCTGCGCGTCGTCGCGCACCACCAATGTAGGCTTCCATAATGGGCTTATATTCATCGTTCAGCATGCCGCCTGTCTGCATCAAATGGGCCATGACATTGTCGGCAAAAGCCGTCGTGATTCCACCCGGTTCAATCGTTGAGAAATGCAACCCAAACGCTGGACCCACATAAGAGGCGAGGCTTTCCGTATAGCCTTCGACTGCGAATTTCGCCGCGCAGTAGAAATCATTGAACGGCTGTCCGACAAGGCCGCCCACGCTGCTAATATTGATCACGCGACCAGACCGGGCTTCGCGCATGTGAGGCAGCACAGCTTTCGTCATGCGAACGACGCCGTAGTAATTCACTTCGGTCATCCATTGGAGCTCGGCATCACTGGCTTGCTCAGTCGTCCGGAGTTGCGCGGCGCCGGCATTATTAATCAAGGCATGTATCCCGCCATGGTCTGCGATGACGCTCTGAACGCAGCCATAGATTGAGTCTAGATCGGTGACATCAAGAGCGCGGACATCAGCCGTGACGCCCGATTCGGCGAGTGCGTCGTCCAATATCCCGCGCTTATCCAAGTTCCGCATGGTGGCGATGACTGTATAGCCCGCCTGTGTCGCTTTGACGGAGAGGGAAACGCCCAACCCTGTCGAGCATCCTGTGATAAGAACTGTTTCCATCGTTTCCCCTTTAACGAGGCCCGAGCCCGCTTTTTGTATATATAGAGTCAATCGCTTCCATCTGCTTCACGGCTGACGCTGCATTGGTCAAGGGGATGATTCCCATGCTCAGACACGCGATTAAGTGCGCCAATTGCGCA
>JBCBGR010000300.1:0-3218 GCA_038526555.1 Pseudomonadota bacterium | reverse complement strand
GGCCGTCGCGAAGCGCTCAGTTGAGGCTCTATTCGCCAAAATTTTGCCACGCAATTGAGCCTCTCGCCATTGCTCGTCCAAGTCTTTCGAGATTTGCGCGGCTTTCAACTTCGCATCGGACAGGCAATCCGTACGCAGTGAAAAGGTGATTACGGCCCTTGGTTCAATGTCTGCGAACCGTTTGGGTCGATTGCGGTAGTAGTGCCACCGCTGGCCCCGTTTTTTCAAATGTCGGCCATGCATGTCCGACCTGCCTTTCTCACAGTGAGTTTGGCGTTCGGACTGTACCCGAAAACTGTACTCACTCCTGTACTCACTCGGGTCAGACCCGAAATTTATGAGAAAGAGTAAACCTAAACATCTCAGATGCTTAGAGACGTGATTCCGTCGGCCAGTTTAGGAGATGGTGCGGCCGAGAAGACTCGAACTTCCACGGGTTTTACCCCACAGCGACCTCAACGCTGCGCGTCTACCAATTCCGCCACGGCCGCACGCCAGTAGGCAGGCCGCGCCTATAGCGATGGGGGAGGGGCGCTGGCAAGCGGCTTTTACGCATGAATTGCGGTCCTTGCCTGTTTGAGCGCTGCACGTCGTGAAACGCGGTATGCGTGCGCTCAGTATCCCATTTGGGACATAGGCATATGAGTCCAGGTCGATAGATCGCGGTTTCAACATGTAAAAGGACAATCAAACCATGAAACATCTTCTGATCGCCGCGATGGCTGGAGCCCTTGTAGCCTGTGGTGGCGGCAGTGGCGGCGAAGTCACACCCGACAGTGCCGCAAAAATGTCACCCATCAAGCTCGCTGAATCGATTGCGGATAACATGACCCGCGCCGCCGAGATGGTGAATAGCATTCAATCTGTGGCCGACGCCGAGGCGATCAAACCTGAACTGGCTGAAATCGGAAATCAGTACACAGTCCAAGTTACAGCCATGCGGTCGCTCGATCAGAGCAAGATTAAAGACCCAGAGGCCTTTATGCAGAAGCAGATGGAATCGGCGAATGCGCTGGCTGGCTTTATGTCCGCTATGCAAGACCTTCAGGCCCGTAATGTCGATGCTGCGACAGCCATCATGCCAGAGCTGAGAGCATTCCAGCCAAGCTAATCACGCCAACAGGTATCATGCCTTGAGTCCATGCCCTGCGCATCATAGATGCAGGGTATGAGACATTTACTTCTGATCCCGATGGCTGGCGTCCTAGTCGCTTGTTCCGGAGGCGGCGCTTCGCAAGAGGATGCGCCTGCTGAGCCCATCCGGATCACATCGGAAGCCGCTGCTGATATGTCGATGACCGACATGGCGGATCAACTCATCACGGATAGCGAGTCGCTCACTGGATTATTATCAGGTGTCACGGACAACGAAACGGCGGAGGCAATTCGGCCGGATATTGAGGCGATGGTCGAAAATTATCAGGTTCTGCTGACGCGCTTTGAGTCCATGGGCGAACCCAGCTTTTCTGAAATGGCATCTCTGGCGTCGCGCTTGCCCGATCTGGCCAATACGCAACAGTCATTGGCTACAGAGATTGAGCGGATTTACAAAAACCACCCTGAGGCGACTGCGGTCTTACGGGATACACTTGAAAATATTGGACGTGCCCCAACACCCTGACGCTGTGAGTTGCGGGCGGGCCGCACTCAAAACAGATACGCGTGTTGAGTGGCAAGTCGCCACAGACCTGATCAATTATGACGCTGCGTTAAGCTATATGGAAGCGCGCGCGCGAGCTGTTGCGGATGGTGAGGCGGCGCAGCAGGTTTGGCTCCTAGAGCATCCGCCGCTTTATACGGCGGGGACGAGCGCGAAACCCACCGATCTGGTTGAGCCAGACCGTTTCCCCGTTTTCAAGGCGGGAAGAGGTGGTCAGTACACATATCACGGCCCGGGTCAGCGTGTGGCTTACCTGATGCTCGACCTGAAAGAACGCGGGCGCGATGTGCGGTGCTTCGTATCCGGTGTGGAGCAACTGGTCATCGACATACTCTCAGAACTAGGTGTGGAGAGTGGTCGGCGGGACGGCCGCGTAGGCGTTTGGGTCGATTTGGACGATGGCACAGAAGCAAAGATTGCGGCGATTGGAATTCGCATTCGCCGCTGGGTGAGCTTCCACGGACTCTCAATCAATGTCTCGCCTGACTTGTCGCATTTTGGAGGCATCGTTCCTTGTGGGATCAGTGAGCATGGGGTCACGTCCCTGGCCGAACTGGGAATTGACGTTACAATGGATAAGGTTGATCAGATTTTGCGTCAGAAGTTCGAAACGCTTTTTGGGCCCACGATTTAGCCAATAAAAAACCCGCCAAAGTGGCGGGTTCCTGACTTGATATGTTGCGTGTGTTACGCGGCTGGCACAGGGCCATATTGGTTATCGCCACCATCCTGCTTGTTCAGCAAGTTTACAATGAATGCGAAGATAGCCCCGTAGACGAGAGATCCAATCGCGCTTGGAACTGCAGTTTTCTTGGCGAGTGGTTCGCCATACTCTGTTGCAATCTCCATGATCGCAGCAAAGTCACCGGACTCTGCGGCACTCTCTGTAGCGGCCTGCATTTCTGTGTAGAGCTCCCCGCCGAAGAATTGCGGAATAATCGTTCCCACAACAAAATAGAGGATGATGAAGAGGATAAGCCACAGGACACTCATCCAGCCTGATCGGCCGGCATCATGCGAGCGTTTGATCAACATGAAGATCAATGGAATCACAAGTAGCAAAACAACAAAACCAAAAATGGTTGCAATCCCGAAATCGACGAGCGCAAGAAGGCTGGAAAGCGCTGAGATAGCTGACAGGATCATGATGCCTTTGAAAAAGGCAGATGGACCGATACGTCCGCTTGGCGAAAATAGTAGACTACCCATAGGAATTCCCTCTTTATCGTTTGTCGGTAAAGAGTGCCAAATTCTTGACAAAAAGCAAGAAAAATCGAACGATTATTGGGGGGCGGCTCCGTACTTATTGGCGCCGTCGTCCCCGCGTCGCAGACCAACCCAAAGGGTGAAAGCGACCAGCATTCCGCTCACGGACCAGGTCACAATCGGCCCGGCGTCGGCCATGCGCGCTTCATAGCGATCATTGATGGCCTTGCGGACTTCGGGGTCGATAGTCGCTTTCCGCTCATATTGGGAATAAGCGTCGAAATACTCCGCGCCTCCATTGGAGAGCATGATGACGATCAGAACAATGATGATAGCCGTGAGCAGTGAGACG
>JBCBGR010000299.1:0-3240 GCA_038526555.1 Pseudomonadota bacterium | reverse complement strand
TCGCTGAAGCGTTACTCAATGTGCTGAGTTAGGGCCCTTTTCGAAATGTCCTCGTTTGTGATCCATTTCGCCCGCGCAATATTCACGCGGCCCGAATTGGTCATGTAAATCGCATGCTCATCGCGCAGACGCACGGCTTGATCCTTCGTAACCGGCAAGGTGGAGAACATGCCTTTCTGATTGATCACAGCGCGGGCAATATGTTCGCCGCCTTGTACATTGAGGGCTTCCGACAAGAGTTGCCGTAGGCCCCGCATGCGGTCGCGCATTTCGGTTAGTTCATCCAGCCACATGCGCTTCAGATCGCCATCATCCAAAATGCGTTCGACAATCTGTGCCCCGTGATCGGGTGGCATGGAGATCAGTGTTCGCTGGATCGCACCCAGTTGAGACTGCACGATCGTCGCTTGGTTCTCTTCCGCGCAGACAACGCCCAGCAGGCCAACGCGTTCCTTATAGAGACCGAAATTCTTGGAGGCTGAGACGGTGAATATCACTTCGGGGCAATGCTCCACCGTCAGGCGTAAGCCATATCCATCTTCGTCCAGACCGCGTCCCAAACCAATATAGGCGAGATCGATAAACGGAATGAGGTTGCGCTCATTGAGGAACGGCACAAGGCGGTCCCACTCCGCGGGCGAGAGGTCGGCCCCCGTTGGATTATGACAGCAGCCATGCAGAAGGACCAGATCACCCGCTTTCGCATTCTGATCCAGATGGGTGAGCATATCCTCAAAATCGACGCCGAGCGTCTCGCGATTATAATAAGGGTAACTCTCCAGCTTAAACCCGGCGGAGCCGATCAAAGGCACATGGTTCGCCCAAGTCGGCGTGGAGACCCAGACGGTGGCATTGGGATTGGCCGCATAGGCTAGCTGCGCGCCGAGTCGCAGCGCGCCCGAACCCCCTGCCGCTTGGGATGAGGCAATGCGACCCGTCTGACGCACCGGATGATCTGCACCCAACACCAAGTCCAGCACCAGATCCCGAAAACCAACACGCCCCGTCGTCCCCACATAGGCCTTACTCATTTCCTCGCGCAGCATGGCTTCTTCTGACGCTTTCACGGCGCGCATGATCGGCACGGTCCCCGCCGCATCCTTGTAAACGCCTACACCCAGATCGACTTTGTGGGCGCGGGTGTCGGCCTGACATTGCTGCATCAGGGCGATAATGGCATCGGGCGGCAGGGCTTTGAGCGTATCAAACATGCGCCCCGCATAGCCCAGAGCGGTGGTTCAACCAAGATGGGGATCAAGAATGATTTGGCTTTTTCAAGTCTGGTTCTTTTAAAGGCATAACAGCCTCTAAACGTGTCAATATCCGCGTAATCAACATCGGTTGCTGCGAAAGCTCGGATTTATCCTTGCGCGGTTGGGTTTTGATGCGGCAGACAGATGTGAAATGGGAAATCGGCCGATGCGAAATCGCACGGCCAATGAGGGGTCTGAATGGAAAATCTGATTCAAGCGGTGAATGGCTTCGTCTGGGGGCCGATTATGCTGCTCCTGCTCCTCGGCACAGGTCTGTTCCTGACCCTCGGCTTGCGCTTCATGTCGATTGTCAAAATCCCATACGCGTTCAAGCAACTCTTCCGGAAACGCGGTGCGAACACAGATGAAGGCGATGTCTCACCCTTCGCCGCCCTGATGACGGCGCTCTCCTCGACCATCGGAACCGGAAATATTGCCGGTGTGGCCGCAGCGATCGCGATCGGCGGACCGGGCGCCGTCTTCTGGATGTGGGTCACAGCCGTTGTCGGCACGGCAACAAAGTTTGCAGAAGGTGTTCTGGCCGTCCGCTACCGCGAAATCGATGCCAACGGGAACCGGGTCGGCGGACCTATGTATTACATCAAGAACGGACTGGGTAAGAAGTGGATGCCTTTGGCCTTCGCCTTCGCCTTCTTCGGCATGTTTGCGAGCTGGGGGACAGGCAACTCTATTCAAGCCAACTCCGTTGCCGACGTTCTGAACGCAGAATATAACCTGTCCCCTTGGATCACAGCCAGTGTTCTTGCGCTTGGCGCAGGTGCGGTGATTCTGGGAGGGATCAAGCGAATTGGCTCTGTCGCATCAAAGGTCGTACCCTTCATGGCGGGTGCCTATATCGTCCTCGGCCTGCTGGTTGTCGTCATGAACATCCCGGCTGTCCCTGGTGCCTTTGCGCTAATCTTTAGTAGCGCGTTTGGCCTGCAGGAAGCCGGAACAGGCATTACCATTGGTCTGATGGTTCTCGCCATGCAGAAGGGTGTCGCCCGCGGCATCTTCTCAAACGAAGCGGGACAGGGTTCCGCGCCGATTGCTCACGCGGCCGCGCAGAACAATGACCCTGTCAACCAAGGCACGATCGCCATGCTCGGAACCGTCATTGATACACTCTTCGTGTGTACCATTACGGCCCTTGTCATCCTCACATCAGGCGTGGTCGCGCCAGAATGTCTTGCAGGACCCGAGAATTACCAACAGCTACTGACGGGCGTACAACCCGCAGGCTGTGACACGGGCGCACCGCTCACATCTTCAGCCTTTGCCGCGCAATATGGTGAGCTGGGACGGCACATCATTCCGATCGCGCTGAGCATCTTCGCCTTCACCACCATTCTCGGTTGGTCTTATTATGGCGAGCGCTGCACAGCCTTTATGTTCACAGAAAAAGCCATTCTGCCTTACCGCGTGATTTATATCTTCGTGGTTTTCGCCTCTGCCGCTGCGATTGCTCTGGAAGACCAGGTCGGCAATATTGTGAACCTGTTCTGGCTCATGGCGGATACGCTGACCGGTCTCATGGCCGCGCCGAACCTGATCGCATTAATCTTCCTGTCGCCCATCGTGTTCAAACTGACGCGCGACTATTTCGACAAAGAGAAAGAAGCGAATGATGGTCTGATCGATCAGGATGATCTGCCTCGCGGCTCATAAAAACTGCGGATGCGCCTTCGCGCGCAGCTGATAACGACGAAAATCTAAACGGCGTGTCTTTAACGAGACGCGCCGTTTCTTGTTTCAAAGGCGCGTCTTAACCGTCCGGGACGACGCGGCTCGCCGGGCTGCAACGCATAAGGGTGAGAAGCCCCATCCGGAGGGATGGCATAAGCCGGACCTTGATAGGTCGGATCAGGCGTGCCGTGCGTCCGCTCCACAGGTGTCATGGAATAGGTCTGCGGCGTGTAAGTCCTTGAATAGGCAGGGCTGGAGTAGGTGATAGTTGGCGATGTGGTCTCAATGCGGCCGATGGTCC
>JBCBGR010000298.1:0-3244 GCA_038526555.1 Pseudomonadota bacterium | reverse complement strand
CTCGAGCATGAGCTGATCTACGGCGAGAGCTTTGACGTCCCCGACATGGATGATTTCCTGATCCCAATTGGCAAAGCGAAAGTTCGCCGCGAAGGCGCGGACGTGACCATCACGGCCCATTCCCGCATGGTGAAATTCGCGCTGGAAGCGGCCGAAATTCTCGCAGGTGAAGGGATCGATGCCGAAGTCATCGACCTTCGGACGATCCGCCCGCTCGACACAGATACGATCATTGAAAGCGTCAAAAAGACCAACCGGATCGTGTGCGCCGAAGAAGGCTGGGGCCAACATGGCGTTGGTGCCGAAATCGCGGCCCGCGTGGTTCAGGACGCATTCGACTATCTCGACGCCCCACCCGCACGCGTCTTCCAGAAAGACGTGCCGCTGCCTTATGCGGCGAACTTGGAGGCTCTGAGCCTGCCGGGGACAGAAGATGTGGTGAAGGCGGCGAAGGCTGTGTGTTATGTTTAACTTCATCGGGCGACAGTCTTCCGCCGCTCATTTTCGTGTATTTAAAGAACGGTTCCAGAATGACCTGGAAAATAGAGAAGAACTTCTAAGACATGTTGCTGTTCAATTGAGGGCGCTTTCTGCTGATGCAGGTGTAGGTTCACCTGAATTTGTAAACGAGTTGAGAAAAAAATTCGGAGAAGATGCGCTCCTAGAGGCGTTTTTGATAAACTTGGAAGGTAGAATCCCGAAAGCAGCAGCGAAGGTATTATGCACGAATTTGTTGAATCAAGGACATGAGATGAAAAAGGTGTTGGGTACAACACCAATGTTTTTTTCGAATAATTACATTGCTGCATACCTTCAGATGGTTGGTCAATCTCCCTCGCTAGCTGCCCTGCAAAATGGTAGCGCTGCAGGCGGTGATCGTAAGAGTCATTCAATACTCAAAAGTATTCGTGATTTTACAATTTCTATGTTCGAGGGTCGTGAAAACGACTTACTGAGTGATAGGTTGCTTGAAGATATTAACCGGCAAGCCAAGGAAGCAGGTTTTGCGTAATGCCCATTGAAGTTTTGATGCCCGCTTTGTCTCCCACGATGGAGGAGGGGACGCTCGCGACCTGGCTCGTCAAGGAAGGCGATACGGTGGCGTCTGGTGACGTTCTGGCCGAGATTGAGACGGATAAGGCGACCATGGAAGTCGAAGCCGTTGATGAAGGCACGGTGGCGAAGCTGCTGATTGAAGCCGGGACGGACGGCGTGAAGGTCAACGCGCCAATTGCGATCCTGTTGGAGGATGGCGAGGATGCGTCTGCGGCGGATAATTATTCAGGCTCCGGCAGCGGTGCTGCCGAATCCGAAACAACCACTCAAGACACCGCTCGTCCCGACGAAAGTCGGGACCCAGGTCCGGGTGAGGCTAAGACAGCAGACCTGGATCCCGGCGTGCGCCGGGATGATCGGAGTGGGGAGAGGATTTTCGCCTCACCCCTCGCCAAACGTATGGCGGAACAGGCCGGGCTCGATCTCGCCTCCATCACAGGCTCCGGTCCGAATGGCCGGATTGTTAAAGCGGATATCGAAGCGGCGAAGAGCCAGCCTCAAGCCGCTCCCGCCAAAGAGGAAGCCCCTGCCGCCGCCGCGCCTGTCACCTCAACAGAGGTGGGTCTGCCGCGTGCCACGGCGGGTGCCGAAGGGCTCGCCAAAATGGGAATCCCTGCCGAGACCTATCGCCTCGAACCGCTCGACGGCGTTCAGAAAGTCATTGCGCGCCGCCTGACCTCGTCCAACGTCAATGTGCCGGACTTCCCGCTGACCATTGATTGCGAAATTGATGCGCTGCTGGCCATGCGTAAGGAACTGAATGGCCAAGCGCCTGAAGGGATCAAGATCAGCGTCAATGACATGCTGATCCGCGCCTGCGCGCTCAGCCTCAAGGCCGTGCCGGAAACCAATGCGAGTTACACTGAAGACGGGATCGCCTATCACAATAATGCGGATATCGCCGTCGCAGTCGCGAGCGATCGTGGCCTGATCACGCCGATTGTCCGTCAAGCTGAGAATAAAGGCCTGTCCGTGATCTCTGATGAGATGAAAGACTTGGCCGGACGCGCGCGTGATGGAAAGTTGAAACCCCAAGAATATCAGGGCGGGAGCTTTTCCATCTCCAATCTGGGCATGTTTGGGATCAAGCAGTTTGGTTCCATTATCAATGAGCCACACGGCATGATCCTGTCCGTCGGGTCGGGTGAACCGCGCCCTGTTGTCAAAGACGGCGCATTGGCTGTGGCCACTGTCATGACTGTGACGCTGACTTGTGATCACCGCGTGGTGGATGGAGCGGCAGGGGCACGTTGGCTCCAGCACTTCAAGGGCCTGATCCAGAACCCCCTGACCATGATGCTCTAAGGCGATGAGGCTTTGATCCGCTTCCCCTTTCAGGGGAGGTTCATTGATGAAGGTTTAGAGGCTCTCTATTCTTGCAAGGGAATCTGTCGGAGCGCTTCATGGTGCTGAAATTTATCGTTGCGGGGCTTATCTCTGCGCTCCTCGCGGGCGCGGCGATTTTTCTGCTGCTCGATGACGCGACAGTGGATCGTATTCGGGCTGAACGCGAAGCGCTGCGCACGTCAGAGGTGTTTACACGATCTGGTGTCGATGGCGCGCGCGGGGCGGAGATGATTGACCGCCTTTTGGGGCGCGATGTTGAAGGGTCTGTGGGGCAAACCGAAGACACGGTTTCAAACGAAGCTGAGCCTGTCGAAGAGGTTCAAAACCCAGACACGGATGATCTTGAGGATGGCCGCGCTCCGGATAGTCGTGTGGGACGACAAGTCGTGGAAGAGGGAGCGGAAGAGGCTGAACCGCGTCGTGGCTGGCTGGACTCCTATCTTCCAGATCGCGATGCCGTCGATCAACCGACAAAGATTGTCGTCCCACCCGTCATGTTTGAAACGCTGCTGGATCAGGCCGCTTTAATCAAGATCGATGATGCGCGGGATGACGCCTACCTCAACATTCTTGACTACGCCCTGCGCGAAGATCGGATGGGGGTCGCTGAGACACTGATTGAAAAATTGTCGACGCCGCCCCTGCGCGATACAGCGCGTCAACGGATCGGCGTCGCCCATGCGCAGGCGGGCCGGGTTGATGCAGCGTTTGCTGCCATTGAAGGCGTTGAGATTGCGGAACTGGCCGATCCGATCCGGCTGGAAATTATTCGAGCGATTACAGCAGAATAAGCGCCTTCACTCAGCCCTTATCCGATTTTCGGACAAAGTGACAGGGTGAA
>JBCBGR010000297.1:0-3215 GCA_038526555.1 Pseudomonadota bacterium | reverse complement strand
TCCGATCTCGCATGTTCCACGTGAAGGACGCCGAGTTCCGTCCCAATGGTAAAAGCGGCATCTATGGCGGCTATCAAGGCTGGGTTGAACGGCCGGGACGGTTCCGCTCCTTAGGCGATGGCCAGATTGATTTTGGCGGCATTTTCTCAAAGCTCGCAGGCTATGATTTTGATGGCTGGGCCGTCGTCGAGTGGGAATGTGCGCTCAAACATCCGGAAGACGGGGCACGGGAAGGGGCCAAGTTTGTCTCGGACCACATCATCCGGGTGACCGACAAAGCCTTTGATGACTTCGCGGGGGGTGAGGTCAGCATTGAGGCGAACAGGAAAATGCTCGGCCTAGACTAATCAATTATCAGAGACCTAAAAAACAAAAGATCGGGTCCAGAGGGGAGACAAAAATGGTGGCAGCAACGGAACAGAGTTACAGCTCTGACTTACCCGCGCAGAGGCTTTTCTTGCTGAGTTGTATCGCGCTCTGCGTGACAGCGATGACCTTTGCCATCCGGGCCGGGATGCTGAATGATCTGGGTGTAGAGTTTTCGCTGACAAAAGAACAGCTAGGCTGGACTGCGGCGATGGCCTTTATCGGCTTTCCGGCGGCCACAGTCATTGGGGGGCTGATTTACAATTCCGTCGGACCGCGCCTGATCATGATTGTGGCCTTCTTCGGACATTTACTGGGTCTTGTGCTGACCATTTTTGCGGGCGGCTTCTGGGGCTTGATGATATCCACATTCCTGGTGGGCTTTGCGAACGGCGCGGTCGAAGCGGCTTGCAACCCCATGATCGCCGCCATGTACAAAGACAATAAGACCACCATGCTCAACAAGTTCCATGTTTGGTTCCCGGGCGGGATCGTTGTGGGTTCACTCGCGGCGCTCGCGGTCAAAGCCCTGTTTGCGGGGGAGGGCCGTCCGACCTGGCAGCTTGAGATTGCCGTCATGATCGTGCCCACGCTCATTTATGGCTGGATGGTCTTCACCACCAAGTTTCCGAATGTTCAGGATGATCGCTCAGATGAGACGGATACAGGCAAAAACATCAAGGCGATGATCTCACCGCTCTTTCTGCTGATCGCAGCCCTCATGACGGTCACAGCCACAACAGAACTGGGCACGCAACAATGGGTGGGCTCTTTGCTGGAAAGTTCAGGTGCGAACCCGCTCGTCATTCTCGCGATTGTGACCGGGCTTATGGCGGTGGGGCGCTATTTTGCAGGCCCGCTGGTCCATGCCTTGAACCCGACGGGCGTGCTGCTCTTCTCAGCGGTTGTGACAACCATAGGCGTCTATCTGCTGTCCATTGCGACGGGCGGCATGACCTATTTTGCTGCCATCGTGTTCGCGATTGGCGTTTGTTACTTCTGGCCGACCATGGTTGGGTTCATCGCTGAATATAAGGCGGATACTGGGGCCTTGGGAATGTCCGTTGTGGGAGGCGCAGGCATGCTAGGCCTGTCCATGTGGACACCGGTCATTGGACGCTGGATCGATGCGGCGACTCTCAAGGCTCAAGAAGCGGGTCTGGATGGCAACGCCGTCACACTCGCAGCGGGGCAGGAGACGCTTGGCAAGATCCTGCTATTCCCAATCGTTCTCACGGTTTGCTTCGGCGCACTCTACCTCATGCGCGGGCGCTTTGTCCCGTCCTCTGATGAAGGGCATTGACATGAGCGCCTTTAAACTCAGCCGAAGAGAGACGATTGCTTCATTGCTGGCGATCTCAACCTCAGGCGCTTTGGCGGCCTGTTCAGCCAATGAGACACGTTCCCAAGCTGATCCCGATCTGGATTTTGCCACGCCGACAACCTTCTTCACAGAGGCAGAAATGGTCTTTTTCTCAGCTGTGGCAAACACGATCATTCCCGATACAGAAACAGCTGGAGCGGTGGGTGCAGGCGTGCCTGAAACCATTCAGGATCTAGCCTCGGTTTGGGGTGATAATAATTATCGCCGATACTGGCGCGTCGGTCTTCGTGAACTGAACAAGGCTCTCAAAGCGTCATCAGGAGAGAGTTTTTTAGATATTGATCGGGCCTCACAGCAAAAAGCCTTGGTCGACTATGATGCAAAAGTCTTCGACGGCTCTGTTCAGAATGGTTTCTATCGCGACCTGAAAAGCACCGTCATTGACGCTTACTACAAGTCTGAAATCGGCGCGTCACAGGAGCTCGCTTACGAACCTGTTCCGGGAGAGTGGATTGGATGTGTACCTCTCTCTGATTTCCCCAAAACATGGGCGACATAAGCCATGGCTGATTTTGATGTAATTGTTGTGGGGTCCGGCATGTCCGGCGGCTGGGTCGCCAAGGAAATGGCGGAACGGGGATTTAAGGTCGGTGTCATTGAACGCGGCCGAAAGGTCGAAGTCACAAAGGACTACACAGATTTTATCAATCCCTGGGAGATGGAGCATCTGAATCGGAAAACGGATGAGGATCGCAAAGACTATCCTATTCAGAGCGAAGTCTACGCCTTCCACAGCTATACGCGCCAATTCTGGGTGAAGGATACGGAACATCCTTATGAGACGGCCGACGGCACGGATTTTAAATGGCGCCGGGGCTATCACGAAGGCGGCCGATCTATCATGTGGGGTCGCCAAAGCTACCGCATGTCAGAGATCGACTTCGAGGCAAATAAGAAAGACGGCTACGGGGTCGATTGGCCCGTGCGATACGCCGACATCAAAGACTGGTACGATCATGTGGAGCTTTTCGCCGGTATTTCCGGTTCGAATGAAGGCTTGGAGATTCTGCCTGATAGCGTTTTCCAACCCCCTCATGATCTGACCTGTGCCGAGATAGATTTCCGAGATGCCGTCGAAGCGCAATTTCCGGGACGTCGGGTCATCCCCGGTCGCGTTGCCAATCTAACCCAACCAACTGAGGAGCAAACGGCGCTGGGCCGCGGTCGCTGCCAAGCTAGGGATCATTGCTTCAATGGATGTAGCTATGGCGCTTATTTCAGCTCCAACGCGGCGACACTCCCGGCAGCAAAACGCACGGGTAATATGATGCTGATCCCGGATACGGCGGTGCATAAAGTCGTGATGGACGAAGCGGGTGAACGTGCAACAGGTGTGGAGACGATCAACGTCAAAACCGGCGAAACACGCGTGATGACAGCGCGTGTGATCTTCATGAATGCCGGAACAATCCCGACCAGCATGATCCTTATGAACTCTGCAACGGATGTCGCTCCCAATGGTGTG
>JBCBGR010000296.1:0-3263 GCA_038526555.1 Pseudomonadota bacterium | reverse complement strand
AGCGCGGCTTGATCGAAGGGTATGGGGCGCGGTTGAATCCTGAGAAGCTTGGCCTTCCAGCGTAACCTCCACGAAGAAACTCATGCCATAGCCAAGCTTCTCAGGATTCAACCGCGCCCCATACCCTTCGATCAAGCCGCGCTCTTCGAGCAATCTCATCCGACGATGGCAGGCGGAGGCTGAGAGGCCGACCTCGTCCCCAATGGCGCTGGCGGAACGACGGCTATCTTTCTGCAACGCTCGGAGAATTTTCTGATCAATGACCTCAAGCACGATAAATATCCGAAGGAATGGTAATTACTTCGGACGATATTGCACAAAATCGACAATGAGCAAGTTGGATTCGATGGTTTTCCTATGATTGTGCGTTTAACCTTGATGAAACCACCTATCAGGAGAGCCTCATGCGCATCGGTGTCCCCAAGGAAATCAAGAACCACGAATATCGGGTTGGTCTGACGCCAGAAGCGGTCGCCGAACTGATTGCTGACGGCAATGAGGTTTGGGTGGAGACACTCGCAGGCGCTGGTATCGGTGCGAGTGACGACGAATATATTGTGGCAGGCGCATCCATCCAACCAGATGCTGCCACGATCTTCGCGGGATGCGATATGATCGTCAAAGTCAAGGAACCTCAGGCCATGGAGCGCGCCATGCTGCGTCCCGGACAAATCCTCTACACATACCTCCACCTCGCGCCCGATCCAGATCAAACGCGTGAGTTAATCGACAGCGGTGCGATCTGCATTGCCTATGAAACCGTCACATCCGACCAAGGCGGTCTTCCACTCCTCAAGCCTATGAGCCAGGTCGCGGGTCGTCTTTCCATTCAAGCGGGGGCCAATGCGCTGCAAAAGGAAAATGGCGGTCGTGGCGTTTTGCTCGGTGGCGTTCCCGGTGTCGGATCGGGTAAAGTCCTCATCATTGGCGGCGGGGATGTTGGTTATAATGCGGCTCTCATGGCGGTCGGCATGCAAGCCGACGTCACCATTCTGGAACGCTCCAACACCGTCATGGAGAAACTGTCTTACGAGTTTGGGGTTCGCGCCAATATTGCGCGCTCGACACCGGCGGTTATGGAACAACGCTTGGCGGAAGCCGACCTCGTGATTGGCGCTGTGCTAATCCCAGGCGCAGCAGCCCCCAAACTCGTCACGCGCGACATGCTCAAAGGCATGAAAGAGGGCGCCGTCCTCGTTGATGTCGCAATTGATCAAGGCGGGTGTTTTGAAACGTCGAAGCCGACCACCCATGCCGATCCGATCTACACAGTTGACGGCATTGTGCATTACTGCGTCGCGAATATGCCCGGCGCTGTGCCGCGGACGTCCACCTATGCGTTGAACGCCGCCACGGTTTACCACGCCAAGCGCATCGCGCGTCTGGGTTGGAAAGACGCAATGCGCGAAGACCCGCATCTGCTGAACGGCTTAAACGTCTGCGAAGGGAAGTTGACCATCGCAGCCGTCGCTGAAGCGCAGGGCCTAGATTGGGTGCCTGCGGCAAGCCTAATCACTTAGGGCTGCTGGACTCAACTTACAAACAATCGCGACATGGGTTGGAAACATGCTAAACATCTTAGCGTGAGTCCGACCCTTCATCTCTCCTGCGCCATTTCCTCAGACGGCTATCTGGATGACGCCTCGCCTGACCGGGCGATCCTTTCGTCTCCAGAAGACCTTGACGCCGTCTTGGCCTTTCGCGCGCAGATGGACATGATTGTGGTGGGTGCAGAAACGCTTCGACGGGATAATCCTTCGCTCGCCACGCGGGGAGACCGCCATTTCGAAATGCGGAAAGCTGCAGGCCGTGCAGAGCATCCCGTGAAAGTCGTCGTTACCCGCGGCGGCGAAATTCCGACAGATCGCGCCTTTTTTGAAACCGGGACGGATGAGAAAATCATTCTTACACAGTCGCCCGTCGATAACGCTTTGGACACACTGGCAACGGTCATCCAGTTTGATGGCGATCCGATTGATGCGGTCTTATCGCTCGCCAAAGACAGACACCACTCAGATATTCTTATCGAAGGTGGCGCGCAGATGCTGCAGCTGGCTTTACCACGCGCTCAAAAGCTAAGGCTCGCAATCAGCCCTAAAAGGTTGGGCCAAACAGGTTATGCACGATTGACAGAGGATGTGGGCGCATTTTTAGAGCGCCATCATGTCACACAAACTGAGACGCTGGGCGACACGACGGTTCATTACATCGACCTCACGTGGTCACGCATGAACGAGCTCATGGTGGAGGCGTTCAGGCTGTCTGAACTATGCCCGACGACGGATAGCGCCTTCGCTGTCGGTGCGATTGCCTGCACGGAAGATTTTCGCGTTCTCTCGACGGGCTATAGCCGGGAAACGGGACCGAAGGATCACGCGGAAGAAGCAATGTTGTCGAAACTGGTCGTCTCACCCGATACAGTCGTCTGTACGCTAGAGCCTTGTTTTCACCGAGTCTCTAAGTCCATGGGTTGCTCTGAACGCCTTTTAAAAGCCGGCATGAAACGTCTCATCTATGCGATCACCGAGGATGAGACTTTCACCCAACAATCGGGCCTAACCTATTTGGAAGCAAACGGGGTCGAACTGATCCATCTGCCCAGTTTCGAAGACCGCTTCCGTCGGGCGAACCCCGCCATCTATCAAACGGCATGAATACCCTTATCGTTATTCCAGCGCGGTACGCCTCCTCGCGCTTTCCCGGAAAGCCGCTCGCCAAGATTGGTGGCATTGCCATGCTGGAACGCACAGCGGACATCGCACGGGCCGTCGGCCCTTATGTGGTAGCGACAGATGACACACGCATCGAGGAATTCTGCAAAGATCGGGATATTCCTGTCCTCATAACGGACCCGGCCCTGCCGAGCGGATCGGACCGCGCCAAAGTCGCCGCCGACCTGTTTGACCCGGAGGCCGACATTATCGTCAATCTGCAGGGCGACGCACCCTTTACGCCGCCAGCCTATATTCAGTCATGCCTGGATGCCTTAGCAAAGGACGAAGCGGCGGACATTGCGACACCCGTGGTTCCGCTCAGTTGGGAGGCGCTTGACGTTCTGCGCGACGCGAAGAAGACCACACCGTTTTCGGGAACGTGTGCAGTTGTTGGTGAAGACGGTCGCGCACACTGGTTTTCCAAAAATATTGTTCCAGCTTTGCGCAAAGAGGAGGCCTTAAGAGCCGAAAGTAAGACGTCGCCGATCCTGCAACATGTTGGGCTTTATGCGTTCCGGAAAGCCGCGCTGGATCGCTACGTCACCTTGC
>JBCBGR010000295.1:0-3299 GCA_038526555.1 Pseudomonadota bacterium | reverse complement strand
TGACAGATACGGGTCGTCCGAGCCTCTCCGGCGTTCCCAATGGACGTTCCGCGAGTACGCGCCCCGCGTTCACGACCACCCCGGTTGCGGAAGCCGCCCGTAAGCGTTTCACACTCGAGAATTTCGTGGTTGGGCCGTCTAACGAACTCGCTGTCGCTGTCGCCCGGCAAGTCATTAGCAATCGTATTGCTCAATATAATCCGATCCTGCTGCACGGTGCGAACGGCATGGGTAAAACTCACATTCTTCACGCCATTGAGGCTGAAGTGTCCGAGCGCGATCCGGATCGTCGGGTGAAATTCGTCTCTGCTGAAGATTTTGTCGCGCAGTTCGTTGCCAGCGTTCGCGGCGCAGGCCGTGAGGGCATGAGTGCGTTTAAAGCGAGCCTGCGCGATGTGGACCTGCTGATTATCGACGATGTTCACTTCATCGCAGACAAGAGCGCCAGTCAGGAAGAACTGCTCCACACTATTATTAGTCTGGTGGGTGCAGGACGTCAGATTGTTATTGCGGCCGACCGTCACCCCGACACGATTGAGAAGGCGTCTGAGCGGCTCAAGAGCTATCTCTCATCCGGCCTCGTCTGTAAGATCGGTCCGGCCGATTATGAGCTGCGTCTGCGTATTCTGGACCGCTTGATCACACGGCGTCGGGAACAAGGTCATGCTGGTCTTGCTATTCCGCAGCCCGCGCGTGATCATCTCGCCGCGCGTATGAATGTGACCCCACGTGATCTGGAAGGCGCGTTTAATCAGATCGTCGCGCAAAGCGAATTTCTCGGAACGCCTATCACACTGGAAACAGTCCAAGAGACACTCTCAGACTCGCGTTACATGACCGGGCAGCGCCTCACCGTGGATCGGATCCAGCGCGCTGTTTGCGATGCCTTCTCAATCAGCCTGACCGATATGAGCTCAAAGCGCCGCGCCCGCGCCGTGGCCCGCCCACGTCAGGTCGCCATGTATCTGTCCAAGAAACTCACCAAGCGCTCTCTGCCCGATATTGGTCGCCGTTTTGGCGGACGAGACCACACGACTGTTATGCATGCGGTGAAGCGAATTACGGAACTGCGCACAGAAGACCCGACTTTTGACGCCCAAGTCAGCGCGGTCGAGGACACACTCAAAGCCTAAGGAGCCAGACCATGAGCGACGCAACCTTCCCTGCCTCTTTAGTCAAGACAGGTAACGCTCTCGTCGCGCATTGCGAAGCCCATACGGAAGGTGAGGCTTTGGATACGCTATACCATCCGGATTGCGTCAGCGTGGAAGCCCTGCCTGGACCCAATGGCCGCGAGGCCGTGGGCATTGAGGCGATCAAAGCCAAGCATGACTGGTGGTATAACGCCTTTGAGGAGCATAGCAGTTCCGCCAGCGAGCCCTTCTTTCATGCACCCGATCGTTTTTCCGTGATCTTCGACATGGATGTGACCGAGAAAGAATCCGGCCAGCGCATGCAAATGCGCGAAGTCGGGCTGTATACCGTCGATGAAGCCGGCCTGATTATCCGCGAAGAATTTTTCTACGCCCCGTTTGAGGGGTAGGTTGCCTTAGCGCTTAAAGCGCTTGGATCACGCCGACGATCCGGTCAGCGACCCACTGCGATCCTTTGATATAGTCCCCGCGGGCTCTGACCTTTCGTTCATTGCCTTTGGCCGTGATAATCGTCGCATCAAACTCATAGCTGGAGTGGTTGCGCAAGGAATCGGCCAGGAATTTAGACACTTTCTGGCGATCTTCGGCCTTGTAGAAATTGACGGCGTCTCGAACGCAAATCTTCTCAGACGGGTCCATCTCATGCAAAATATAGGTCTGAGGCGACCAGACCAGATCCTGTAGATCAGTTGAAACCGACCAAGAGCCAATCCCGGCAACAGATTCTGCGTTCTTCAGCAATCGATTGACTGTCAGGAGGTGGTTATTTTTTGTATCCAGCATGGCCGCTTTCTTGATCGCGTCTTGCTCCGCCATATGCGCGGAAATCATATCGGACACGACCTCGGCCAGTAGGTTTAGTGGCTGGGTTTGCTCAAGCTTAAATCGACCAGGGCGCGAGTCTCCGACCCAGACAGCACCCACAGTCACCCCTGATTTCAGAACCAGCGGAACCCCTAGATAGGAGCAAACCCCACCGGGTCGATTGACAAGCAGGCTCTTCTGAAATCGGCGATCCGTTCGGGCGTCCTTAACCCAGAGGGATGTATTGCTCGCCACAATCGTGTCGCAGAACGATGTCTCTCTCAGGGTCTCGAAGGCCGTTATCCCGTCACGCGACAGGAAGAAGTTCTTTTGTGCCTCGACAAATGAGATCACAGCCATCTCGCAACCGAACGTCGATCGCATCAGCCGCGTCAGACGATCAAAGGTCGGCAGGTGACTCTGCGGTCTTAATCCCGTTTCGCGAATAGCCTGCAGGCGCATGGCCTCTGTTGCGTCTGAAAAATCTGATTCAACAATCGTACTGAGCATGGAACCCTCGAATAAAGACGCTCATTATTCGAATGGACTTAAAAAATTATGTATCGTGGAAGACCATCTTCACCTGCCACCAAAGTTGGTGTCAGACGTATTCTATGATTAGCCCCGTCACTCCGCTATGACCCACCTTATGATCCGTTTTCTGCTCATTCTCTCTGCCCTCTTCCTGTCGGCCTGTTCCATGCAAGCCATGGCGGAAAAGCGCGTGCCGAACGATGTGCGCGCGCATGTCGATGCGCAGATTGATCAGCTGATCACAGGCGAGACACAGTTCATCCTGGAAGCGTTTCCCGATGATGCGGACAATCCGGACCTGCTGGCGCAGATCGCGCGGATGGAAGCGAATGTGCCGGAGGGTGCCGAGCAATCCCGCCATATTGTCGGCGTCATGGGCTCAACCGAACAAGCCTATAATGACACGCAAGGAGCAATCCGGCGCGGAACCTATAATCTCGCCCACGAGCTGGAATTTGAAGACGGCTATCTGCTGGTACAGACTGCCACGACACTTGACTCTGATGGCGATTGCTGTGTCCTGCGGTCCATCAACGCCACTCGATCAGACGCCTCCCCCATGCGCGACGGCCAAGTCAGCCGCGCCCGCCTCTTCCGCGTCCTCGCCATTCTGCTCGCGATAAGCTCTCTAGCGACGCTGGTCTTTCTGATTATTCGGATCGGGGGGCGTAAAGCCCGCGCGGCGCAGATGGGGCAGTGAGGGGGTCCAGATGAGAGTGCTATACGCTGATAAAATAATGTTACTATTTTTCATAGAATTATTATTTACAGGAAACCTTTAATAGCCCTCAATTTTCACTAAGGAAG
>JBCBGR010000294.1:0-3333 GCA_038526555.1 Pseudomonadota bacterium | reverse complement strand
GAAACCCATTACCGATATTGTGAAGGCTTGAGCCCGTCAGACAAACCCTGTGCGGATCTCCCTGCGCTGAGTACGCAACGACCCGCCGCAGATGAAGGCTTTGTGGTATCACGGCAAATGCATTCTGAGTGGCGGTACCGCTTGATCGGCATCCATGTCGGTCTTCACTTGGATGCCCCAACGGCCTTTAACTGGCTGATAGGGGAGAGTGGGGCGCCAGAAATTTCGCCCGCTGAAGCTGACGCGCTTGACCCGCGCGGTGCGGAATATTGGTAACATCCGTGTCGACTGTGATGGAGAAAACCTCGACTGAGGATGGTGCCATCGCGGCGTTCGAAACCCGTTACATTCAGCACATCAGGCGGCAGCGTCTTTTTACACTGGTGGGTCTGGCCATACTGGGCGCGCTACTCATGTGGTCCTTCTCTGTCAGTGAGGTTTTTTCCGGGGATCGCGGCGGTGATCCGCTGGCGCGACTGGCAACATTTCTGGATAAGCTCATGCCGGATTTAGAGCCGCGCTCATTGCTCAGTGATGTGGAGACAGAAGGCTCCCTGGCCAACTGGTTCTATGGATGGCCGCTCTGGTTTTCTGCACTTTGGGAAACGTTACAAATTGCCATCGTTTCCTCTGTTTTAGGGGCCATTCTCGCAGTTCCAGCCGCGATCCTGGCGTCGCGTAATCTCATGCCGATTGCCTCTGTGCGGTTTGTAACGCGCCGTATCCTGGAAGCCATCCGAACCCTACCTGACATCATCGTCGCGCTTATTCTTGTGGCCGCCTTTGGGATCGGCCCCTTAGCTGGTGTGATCACCATTGTTCTGTCGACAATCGGTCGATTGGGCAAGCTTTATGCCGAAATCAATGAAAGCGCCGATATGGGACCTTTACGGTCTGTGCGCGCAAGTGGCGGTAATTGGTGGCATGCCCTTCGCTATGGCCTCGCCCCACAAGTCGCGCCGGGTTACGCCTCTTATGCGCTGCTCAAGCTTGAGGGGAACATTGGGGCAGCAGCCGCTCTCGGAATTGTTGGCGCTGGGGGGATCGGGATCGAACTGAGCCGCGCGATCACCTACACTTTGTTCGCTGATTATCTCGCGATCCTGCTGATGATTACGGTTCTGATTTTTGTCACAGATATGCTGTCTGAGCAGGTCCGTCACCAGCTGATTGGCGTGAAGTCGGGGTATGTATGAGGACTGTTGCGCCGACAGATCAATTTGCGGAGATCCTGTCACCTAGCCTTTGGAGACGGGTTAAGCCGTGGTTGTTTGCGATCACAGCTTTGATCCTCTTTCTCTGGATGTGCACGAATGTCGGATTAGTTCCTGAGACTTTTCTGGCCGGCATGGGGCGTCTTGGCGGATTTTTCTCTAACATGTTCCCGCCCAGTACAGGTGGCAACCTGGAACGCGTTCTTGTTTCGATGGCGCAGACCTTCGCGATGGCTTTTGCAGGGACCTTCATCGCCGCTCTCGTCGCCTTACCGTTGGGAATGCTAGGCGCGAAAAATATCGTTTCATTCCCACCGCTTCATTTTCTGATCCGCCGCGTTTTCGATATGTTCCGGGGCATCCCCGCGCTGATTTGGGCGCTCATTCTGGTATCAGCGTTCGGTCTGGGCCCCTTTGCGGGTGTCGTTGCGCTGGCCGTGGCCGATACGCCAGTCCTCGCGAAGCTGAATGCTGAAGCGATGGAGAATATCAACGAAAAGACACGGCAGGGCGTTCGGGCTGCAGGCGGTAGCTCAACTCACAGTCTCCGGTTTGCCGTTATCCCGCAGGTCGCGCCCATCATTGCTAGCCACTCCCTTTACTATCTGGAATCGAACTTCCGAAATGCGGCAGTGCTGGGAATTGTCGGTGCTGGGGGCATCGGCTTCGAGTTGGAAGAACGCATCCGCATTTTCGCCTTTGACGAAGTGGCCTTCATCATCCTGCTCTACATGATGTGTGTGGCCATACTCGACTCTATTTCGGCGCGTATCCGTGCGCGTCTCGCCTGATTTTGACTTCACCTCAGACTTAAGGGAAACACTATGCGCGCTCTTCTCCTCACAACAGCACTTTTAATGGCTCCGTTGAGTGCTTTGGCTCATGGCGGTCATAAGGCCCCGGTCGTTCCGCCTTGGCAAGACGCAAGCGCTTGGCCAGACCGTGTGATTGTCACCTTGCCAGAAAGTCCACAAACGAGCTTTGCCGTGACATGGCGAACCGATAGCATTGTCACGGAAACCATTGCGCAAATTGCGCCGGCGACCAATGATGCCCGGTTTGATCTGGAGGCGATAACAGTTCGCGCCAACAGTGAACCGCTGGACCCGGCCAATCCAGATATTGGCGGCGAGCGTTTCGCAGCGGTTTGGAATACGGGCCTAGAAAGCGCGCATTTTCATTCTGTCGTCTTCCGCGATCTAGACCCCGATACACCTTACGCATACCGCGTGCGCGGATCCAAAGGCGCTTGGAGTGAATGGTACCAGGTTCAGACGGCCGCAGAAGATGCTCCAGTCGAGTTCGTTTATGTCGGCGATGCGCAGAATGGTGTACTCTCTCATTGGTCCCGTTTGATCCGGTCGGCTTATCAACATGCACCGGAAGCCGACTTCATTTTGCACGCTGGGGACTTGGTCAATCGCGCGTCACGCGATTTCGAATGGGCGGAGTGGTTTAAGGCGGTTGGCTTTATCCATGGGATGATCCCGGCCATTCCTGTCGCGGGTAATCATGAATATGCGCGACTCGGTCTCGGCGCTGAGCAAACGGATCGGATCTTGTCTATTCATTGGCGCCCGCAATTTACACTCCCTGAAGTCGAAGGCTTGCCCGAGGACCTTCAAGAGGTCGTCTATGATGTCCGGTACAGTGAGGACATTCACATTTTCGTTTTATCGACGCAGAATAGTAATCTTCGCGCCCAGGCTAGATGGCTAGACGGCGCACTCAGAGAGAGTGATGCGAAGTGGAAGATTGTTTCGATGCATCATCCCGTTTTCTCATCCGGGCGGGGGCGGGATAATCAGGAACGGCGGGAGGTTCTCTTGCCTGTTTTAGAACGTCACGCTGTTGATCTCGTTCTCCAAGGTCATGACCACACATATGCACGGGGTGTAATCGCGCAAACGCCTGAACGTGTCAGTCAGTCGACGGAAGAAGGACGCGTCAAAACTATGTTCGTGAATTCGGTCAGTGGCCCGAAAATGTATAATTTCAAAGAGACAGAGTGGGATGAATATGCCGACACAGGTGTGGACCTTGTGCGGAAAGCTGAAAATACGCAATTCTTCCAGATCATCCTCGATGCGAATGATCTGGAAGAATTGCGTATTTTCAG
>JBCBGR010000293.1:0-3364 GCA_038526555.1 Pseudomonadota bacterium | reverse complement strand
CGCGGGGTCCTGCGAGGGTCATGGCGGAGACGGTACTGATGAGCAGGGCAGCGAGCATGGCTCCAGCCAATCGTCCACCATCGTCTCCAAAAATCCCGCGCGCAGCGATGTAGCCAATTTCAACCTCACCTCGCATGGCGTCCATGGGGGCGGCGCGCAGGAAAACGACATGCAGCAGGACATAGAGCAGGGCGACTGTGACTGTCCCGGCGATCAGAACAAAAGGGAGGCTTTTCTGAGGATGCTTTAATTCGCCTGTAATGTAGGTTGCTGCATTCCATCCGGTATAAGCGTAAGAGACATAGATCAGAGAGACGGCGAAAGCGGGTGAGAGAAGTGTTCCCATATCACCGCTTTGGGGCAGTAAATTGACTGGCTCCGGGTTGTAGACAATTGTCAATCCCGCCACACAGAAAGCCACAATCAAAATGATTTTAATCAGAGTGAATACGGTCTGACTGCCGCCGGACAATTTGTGGGACTGTGTGTGAAGCCCCGCCATACCGATGACTAAAGCCAGAGCGAGCGCCCTCTTGCCCCACTCAGACAGAGCTTCTGGGAAAATCGCGCCCGAATATTCTGAAAAAGCAATCGCAACCGCCGCTATAGGAGCCGCAAAGCCGATGGTGGCCGAAACCCAACCCGACACAAAGCCCGCCGCCGGATGATAGATTTGGCCCAGAAAATTATATTCACCGCCAGAGCGGGGCAGGCGGGTTCCCAACTCGGCATAAGTCAGCGCGCCACAAAGTGCCGAGAGACCACCGATAAGCCAAAGCATCAGGATCGCAAAAGGCGAGCTAATATCCATCAACTGAAAGCCGAGTGATGTGAAGACACCCGTGCCAATCATATTCGCCACAATCAACGCGATAGCTGTTCGAGGTTTGAAAGTCGCCGACATGAATCCGTCCTGTCGCTTAGGGCGGGGATCAGCAAGAGCTAGGTCACTTATCCACAGACCGATGCGCCGAATCGGGGAAGACATTCCTATTGCCTTGACTTTAGAACAAAATAAGAACAGAACAAAATGGCAACGCACCTAGAGAAGAGGGGATAACCATGCTCAAACAGTTCGCACATGACCTCGGAGCCGCTATCGTTCTGGCAGGATTTGTGACGATGATGTCAGTCTGGATGATGGTGATTGGAGGCTAAGCTCACCCCATGGTTCGCGATTTCGCTCATCTTCGCATGCGCTCGCCCTATTCCATGTTGGAGGGCGCCCTGAAGATGAAGGAAACTGCGGCGCGGCTCACCAGTTTCAAGCAGCCCGCTATAGCCCTCACAGATACGAATAATCTCTGCGGGGCGCTTGAATTTTCAGACACGATGGTGGGTGCTGGTATCCAGCCTATTGTCGGTGTCACGTTAAGCCTTGATCTGGAAGCCGACGCCCAGCCCGGTCAAATGCGCCGTGATCCGGATGGCACGCTCGTTCTGCTCGCTCAGAATGAAGTAGGCTATAATAATTTGATGGCCTTATCCTCAAAAGCGTTCCTAGACGCTGCGGCCACAGATGAACCCCATGTCAAGTTTAGCGCACTGCAGGGCCGTACGAACGGCGTTATTGCGCTGACAGGTGGGCTAGGTGGCATTATTGACCGTCTCATTGCTTTGGGGCGTCCTGAGGAAGCGACCCGCTGGCTTGAAAGGCTGATGGGGCTGTTTCCTGGTCGGCTATATGTGGAACTCCAGCGTCATGGTTTGCCGCAGCAGTCTGTGACTGAGCCTGTTCTGATCGATCTGGCCTATAGTCTTGGCCTGCCTCTTGTTGCGACGAACGAACCCTATTTCCTTGGGCCTGAAATGTATGACGCGCATGATGCGCTGCTCGCGATGAGTGAGGGGTCATATGTTTTGGAGCAAGACAGGCGGAAGCTAACGCCGAAACACTACCTCAAATCGACTGAGGAGATGCTGGACCTGTTTGAGGATTTGCCGGAAGCCTTGGCAAATACGGTGGTCATTGCCCAGCGCTGTGCATTTCGCGCCACGAAACGTGATCCTATCTTGCCGCATTTTGGTGATGGGTCGCAGTCAGAGGCTGAAATTCTCGCAGACCAGGCGAGAGAAGGACTCGAAGCGCGTCTGTCTCAGATCGACTTAGCCGAGCCGCGAGAGGCGTATTTTGAACGACTAGACTATGAACTAGGAATCATTACGCAGATGGGCTTTCCGGGATACTTCCTGATCGTTTCGGACTTTATCAAATGGGCAAAAGCCCAGAATATCCCTGTTGGCCCGGGGCGGGGTTCCGGAGCAGGGTCTGTTGTGGCCTGGGCGCTAACCATTACGGATCTGGACCCGTTACGTTTTGGGCTTCTATTTGAACGATTCTTGAACCCGGAACGGGTCTCAATGCCCGATTTCGATATCGACTTCTGTCAGGAACGACGCGGCGAGGTGATCGATTATGTCCGCCGCAAATATGGTGATGGGCAGGTCGCTCAAATCATTACATTTGGAACGCTGCAAGCCCGCGCTGTCGTGCGTGATGTCGGTCGTGTTATGCAAATGCCATTGGGGCAGGTGGATCGTCTGGCGAAACTGGTGCCGAATAATCCGGCTAACCCTGTCACTCTGCAGCAGGCGATCAATCTTGAGTCCTCGCTTCAAGATGCGCGCCGTTCCGATCCCACGGTAAAGCGCTTGCTTGATACGGCTCTGTCTTTGGAAGGCCTCTATCGGAATGCCTCAACGCACGCGGCGGGTGTTGTCATTGGGGACCGCCCGCTGACTGAGCTTGTGCCGCTTTATCGTGATCCGCGCTCCGACATTCCGGCCACCCAATTTACGATGAAATGGGCCGAAAAAGCAGGCTTGGTGAAATTTGATTTTCTGGGTCTTAAAACCCTTACGGTGATTGACCGGTGCTTAAAGCTTCTCAAAAAGGACGGAGTTGAGATTGATCTGGCATCTGTGAGTACAAAGGAGTCTAAGGCGTATGAGCCTTTGGCCAAAGGCCTGACAGCGGGTGTGTTCCAGCTTGAAAGCTCGGGTATGCGCGACGCGCTCCGTAAATTAGAACCTGACTCGATTGAAGAACTGACTGCGATCATTTCGCTCTATCGTCCGGGTCCGATGCGGAACATTCCTGACTTCATCGAGCGGAAGTTTGGGCGGCAGGAGATTGAGTATCCTCATCCTGAACTTAAAGAGCTGCTCGAAGAGACCTATGGGATCATCATCTATCAGGAGCAGGTGATGGAGATCGCCAAAATCCTGTCCGGTTTCTCTTTGGGTGATGCGGACCTGCTCCGCCGCGCCATGGGTAAAAAAGACCAAGCGGAGATGGACCGTCAGAAAGACAAGTTTATTGATGGCGCGGTCGAGCGTGGGACGGACCGCGATCATGCGGCGC
>JBCBGR010000292.1:0-3368 GCA_038526555.1 Pseudomonadota bacterium | reverse complement strand
GCTTGATTTCGACATTACCGATCAGCTCGATATCAGCTTTGAAGCGCGGTATCAGGAGGAAACAAAGTCTCTGAGAGAACTCGATAATGGGCCTAATCAGGCCGCGACCTATGAGCAGGAAGTCAAGTTCGATGATTTCATCCCGAAAGTCATTCTCGGCTATGAAATCAATGAGGACATGTCAGCCTACGCGTCCTACGCCAAAGGGGTGAAGCCCGGTGGTGTGAACGGTCCGATTGGTATTCCAACCAATAATGAGTTTTACGCACCCGAAGAATCTGACAATTTCGAAGTCGGTTTCAAGGCCCGCTACCCCGATGGCAAAGGGCAGATCACTGTTGCCGCCTACTTCAACGACATCACTGCCTATCAGCTGACCACGCCTGTTGCGACGCAAGGCAGCACCAACGTGAACTCTGTGGCGACCAACCAGGGCTCCGCTGAAATCATGGGTCTGGAAGTTGAGACATCCTACGATCTGAACGACTATGTGACGATTGGTGGCTCTTATGCCTACACAGATGCAGAATTCACCGAAGGCTGTGATGACTTTCAGTTCGTCCTGAACTCAGGCGGTTATCTGGGCGAGGCGTTTGATCCGCTAAACCCACCGTCTAGCCTGAACATTCGCGGTGGCGGAACAACGCCATTGTTTGATCCGGATGGTCTCTTCACGGGCAACCTGTCATGCTCCATCGCGGGTAACAATATTCCGCTCACGTCTGAGCATCAGGGCAGCGTATTCACCTTCATGAGCTATCCGATCTCTGACAATTGGAACGCGTTCCTGAATGCGGACTTCACGCATGAAAGCTCTAAATTCGTTCAGGTCCATAATGGCGCTGAGACAGGGGATGCGAACATTCTCTCTGGTCAGATTGGTATCGAAAGAGACGGTGTGCGGATCGAAATCTTCGGTCGTAACCTGACCGATGAGCGGACGCCGCCTGCGGCCACGCGTTGGTTCGACAACCATGAGGGCTTTAACACGATCAGTTCTGCGATCCCTGGGGCGACTTCGGTTGACCGTTCAGGTCTGGGTCCACGGAGCTTCTTCTTGAGCTACCGTCGCGGTCGTCAGCTAGGCATCCGCTTCCGCACAGACTTCTAAGCGGAACGCGAAAATCCAAACGAAACTTGACCCGGCGCTCTGATGCCGGGTTTTTTGTCCGTGAGAGAATAAAGGGGAACAAGATGAGATCACTTTTGTTAGGAATCGGTGCTGCTGCCTTGGCGCTGGCGGGCTGTGTTGCGGAGTCCACTGATGCAGAAACGTCAGGAGTAACTGTCGAAGCGCCTGATGCGGCAACGCAAGCTTTTCCGACCGATTTGCGGCGGACGTCTCTGATCGTTTCAGACATTGATGAGAGCTTGAAACTCTACAGGGATATTCTGGGGTTTCAGGTCAATTACGATGCCAATGTCACGATGAGTGGTGTGGCGTTGCCAGCCGGGGAACCGGGCGCGGAGGCGCGCCTGGTCCTCATCTCATCGAATGATAGCTGGGTCGGCTGGATCGGCTTGCTACAATGGCTGGACCCGGCTTTACCTTCGCCAGAAGAGCCTCGCCGCCGCATGGGGATCGGGGACTCGCTGCTCGTTTTCAACACAGAAAAGGTGGACGAACATTGCGACGCGGCCGCTGAACTGGACGGCGTGTTTATGACAGCAGAGGCGTCAAACACGACCTATCCGGCCCGCGCAGGCGGTGATCCGATCGTTGTGCGAACCTGTTACCTGTTTGATCGCGACGGCTATTTCATGGAGTTGAACAAGGTTCTCGATCGCGAGAATTACAATGCGAATTAAAAGAACTTCGCCGTGCCCATGAAGCCGATGATGACAAGGAGTAGGTAAGTCACGCGGACCCAGAAACGGGATCGGTCCATGACGGCTCGAAGAGGCACTTCAGTGGCGTCGCTCGATCCACCTTCAATCAGTTTTATGAGGGCAGGACCGACAGGTTTGAAGCGCACGTCAATCATGATGGCAGCAATGAAAATTAGCCCAAAGAGTAGCGCTTTCGCCGCCAGCCAGTCAGGAACAATTGGATCATCCAGAATAAGGCTGGCCGCGCCGAGGTAGAGATAACCTGCCGCGAGACCCCACTTGAGCACCATTTCAATCTTTTTGAGTTTTGCTGCCTTCGGCGTTTGCCCAGCTTTGTACGCTGCCCAGACGAGATAGGTCCAAAAGCCGGATATGAGCCAGGCAACCGCTAGCGCCCAGCCGGGTAAGACCCAGTAGCCGCCTAAATGAGAGAGCGAAATCGAGCTGCCCACCATCAGCGCCCATGCTGTCCGTGGCCCCATGTCGACCATGACGAGGACTTTCAGCAGGGCGAGCCGCTGATCGAGCGTATACTCATCGCGTTTGCGGAACTGCCCGCCGAGGACAGCCACGCCCAGATCAGCGCCGAGCCAGAAGACATAGAGGAGAATGTGCAAGAAAAGCGCGAGCGTGTAGAGATCCATCAGGTGAGTTCCTCCAGCTCAATCAGCTCGTACCACGTCATCATATAGCCCGCGACACCGCCTTGGAGGAAAAAGCCTTGCGGGGTCTTCGCGCACCACATTTCGTAAGGCGGATGCTCTTCGGGGAGACCTTCAGCCGTATCGACGATGGAGAACTTCCGGGCTTCAAACGTGCCAGCACCCACAGTAACCGTCTCATCATCTTCGTAAACGATCCCGAAATCCAGCGGGAACAGCTCCGGTCCTGTTGCACCGCGATGATCCGGTGAACTCATCATGACCTGTTTCAGGCTGAGCTTGTGAGGCTTGGCATCCATCGGGAACAGACGTCCCAAAAACCCGTCATTGATGATCGCATGATGCCCAAACCAGGGCGTGCGCGCTGAGATGGGGATTTCTGCGCTGTTGGGGCCGAGCGTCTTGTTGTGGCCGTTAAACCGAGCGTGGGTGTGACCAAAATGAAACCAGCCGCAGCCTTCATAAACTCCGCCGACTGACAGGCGAGAAAAGCCATCAATCGGCGCCATGGTCGCAGTTTCAAAACTGGCTGTGACATCGCGCAACACATCGGGCGCATCATCAATTTCTGTGTGGGCGTGCAGGACAGATGTGCCGTCTGTTTGTTCATGCAGCGTGAACGTCTCGCGCCCGCGTTCTTCATTAATACGTTCAGGTTTTTTCGACGTGTAAGCGATCCGTCCGCGCCAGGTTCGATGCGTTCTCATAAGCTCACCACAGCCTTTCCAACATTTTTCCCGCGAACGAGGCGCTCCATCAGTGCGCCTGCATTTTCCAGCCCGTGAACCTCGTCATGAACATATTTGATGGCGCCTGACTTCACATGCGGGGCAACTTCTGCGCGGAACTCATCCCAGCGGTCGTCTATGATTTTTA
>JBCBGR010000291.1:0-3418 GCA_038526555.1 Pseudomonadota bacterium | reverse complement strand
CCCGGATCGACTCCGGCACATCACCTGAGACGATGCGGGATAAGCGCCTGCTCGCGCTAGACCTTGGCGCGCTGGTCGCGGGTGCCAAGTATCGCGGTGAATTTGAGGAACGGTTGAAGGCTGTCCTTAAGGAAGTCGAAGCTGCTGACGGTCAGATCATTCTCTTCATCGATGAAATTCATCAGCTCGTTGGTGCCGGTAAAACGGACGGAGCGATGGACGCCGCAAACCTCCTGAAACCCGCCCTCGCCCGGGGTGAGCTCCATTGTGTTGGCGCGACGACACTTGATGAATATCGCAAACATCTGGAGAAAGACGCAGCACTCGCCCGACGCTTCCTAACCGTCTTCGTCACTGAGCCAACGGTCGAAGATACGATTTCGATCCTGCGCGGCCTGAAGGACAAATATGAAGTCCATCACGGCATCCGCATTTCGGATGCCGCCATTGTGTCAGCCGCGCAGCTTTCAAACCGCTACATCACAGACCGCTTTCTGCCCGACAAAGCCATCGACCTGATGGATGAAGCCGCGTCACGCCTACGGATGCAGGTCGATAGTAAGCCTGAAGCGCTGGACGAAATTGATCGGCGGCTGGTGCAGCTGAAAATCGAAGTCGAAGCGCTCAAAAAGGAAAAAGACGACGCGTCGAAAGAGCGCCTCGAAAAGCGACAGGAGGAGATCGCCGACCTGTCCGCACAGTCTGATGAGATGACGGCGGCGTGGGAAGCGGAACGCGGAAAGCTCGCCAGCGCGACTGACGTCAAAGAGCAGCTGGAACGCGCGCGGTTTGAGCTCGAGGATGCTGTGCGTCGCGGTGACTATGAAACAGCTGGGCGCTTGCAACATGTCGATATCCCGAAGCTCGAAGCCAAAGAGGCTGAGCTCGATAATAGCGATGTCGATGTGATGGAGAGCGAAACGGTCACATCAGAGACGATTGCCACGGTCGTGTCGCGCTGGACCGGTATTCCCGTTGAGAAAATGCTCGAAGGTGAGCGTGACAAGCTCATGGGGATGGAAACCCTCCTCGGTCAGCGTGTCATTGGACAGGAAACCGCCGTCGAAGCGGTCTCAGATGCTGTCCGCCGGGCACGCGCTGGACTGCGCGATCCGCAGCGCCCGATTGGATCATTCATGTTCCTCGGCCCGACGGGTGTTGGGAAAACAGAGCTGACCAAAGCGCTCGCCGCATTTCTGTTCGACAGTGATGACGCCATCACGCGGATCGATATGTCAGAATATATGGAGAAACATTCTGTCTCCCGCCTGATCGGGGCGCCTCCTGGCTATGTCGGTTATGATGAAGGTGGTGCGCTGACCGAAGCTGTTCGCCGTAGGCCTTATCAAGTTGTCCTATTCGATGAGATCGAGAAGGCGCACCCCGATGTGTTCAACGTGTTGCTGCAGGTTCTTGATGACGGACGCCTGACCGATGGTCAGGGTCGTACGGTCGATTTGCGAAACACGCTCATCATTATGACGTCTAACATCGGCGCGCAGCACCTGCTCAATGTTGGCGATGGTGACAGCGTTCAAGTCGCGAAAGTCGGGGTAATGGCAGAAGTTTCCGCGCATTTTCGACCTGAGTTCCTCAACCGGATTGACGAAATCCTGCTCTTTGAGCGGCTCAAGCCCGAGCATATGGGCGCAATTGTCGATATTCAGATGAACCGCCTGCGCGGCTGGTTGAAGGACAAACAGATCGAGATCGAACTCACAGACGCCGCTCGCACCCATCTGGGTCAAGACGGTTATGATCCTTCTTACGGCGCCCGTCCGCTGAAACGGGTTATCCAGAAGCAGGTTCAGGATGAGCTGGCCCGCGAACTGCTCGCCGGGCGCATCAAGGATGGCGAGACGGTGAAAGTGGATGCAGCCGGTGGCAAAGTGCGCGTCAGCGTTCGGACGGCATCGGAAAAAGAGACAGCCGCCTCTTAAGTGAGAGGCGGCCATTTTCCCTAAGCCCTTTGTTGCTATAATCGCAACGCGTATTTGTTTATAGCTGTATTTATCGCGATAATATCAACGGGTATATCTCCACCATCGAAACAATGGAGACCCCAATGACTACGCTTACACAAACGACAGACACATCAACACGCAGCATTCCCGTCCTCGCGCAGTTTGATCAACTCTTGGCGAAACTCGCTCCCGTGACGGGACGCATCATGATTGGCGGCATGTTCGCTTACGCTGGCTTCGGCAAGATCACGGCTTATGCTGGAACACAAGGCTATATGGAATCCGTCGGCCTCCCTGGCGCGCTTCTTCCCCTCGTCATTGCCTTTGAAATCGGTGCAGGCCTCGCCCTGATCGCTGGCTGGCAGACGCGCATCGTTGCATTCCTTCTGGCAGGCTTCACCCTCATGACGGCTTTGATGTTCCACTTTGATCTCGCCGATCAGGTCCAGTCACTGTTCTTCTTCAAGAATGTCGCGATTGCCGGTGGATTGCTCGCTTTTGCAGGACTGGGCACCGGACCCCTGTCCTTGGATCAACGTAACCAATCCTAATGGAGAACCCGCACAACTCCGCCAAAGGCTGGGTGACCGTCACAATCATGACAGTCTCGCTCATAAGTCTCATCGGTGTGATGAACTCCACCGTCTAAAAAGAAAGGCCCGGTCTCTCGCCGGGCCTTTTCATTTGAACTGTCAGGATTGAGTTTAGTCCGCTTTAGGCTTCGGCCCCGGTTTCTTCCTCGGCGTTCCATCTTTCTTCAGGAGGTTACCGTCCGCATCACGAGGCGCTTTGCTGCCGGGTTTAGGACCTGGCTTGGACTTAGTCGTCGTTTCTGCTGCTTTCGGCTTATTCTTCGATCCTTTGGGGCGGCCCCTGCCACGTTTAACCGGCTGGTCCTCTGTCTTCGTCGCAGACGTTACCGTCGCCGCTTTGGGCTTGTTCTTTGATCCTTTCGGACGGCCACGACCACGTTTGACGGGCTGCTCCGCTGATGCCGCTGGCGCAGCGTTTTCAGCTGTTTTATGTTTATTCTTGGAGCCTTTCGGCCGACCGCGCCCGCGTTTGACCGGTTGATCCTCAGTTTTCGTCGCGGACGTGGCTGCCGCTGTTTTCGGCTTGTTCGTAGATCCCTTCGGACGACCACGACCCCGTTTCACCATTGGCCCTGTTTCAGCCGCAGCGGCTGTCACGGGAACATCTTCAGCTTTCGTCTGTGCAGGCTCCAATGATGCAGGCGTAGGTTTGGGATCAGCCTTAGGCGCGTCTGGCTTCGGTGCTTCTGATTTGGAGGCTTCCGATTTGACGTCACCAGATTTTGGGGCCGTCGGCTTTGGCGCAGACTTCGCCATTTCCCGTGTCCGGCTTGCGGCCAGTTCAGCCGCCTTGCGGGCTTCTGCAACGGGATCAATATCGGCCAGCTCAGCCTTCCCGCCATCCGGTGAGAGATTGTCATT
>JBCBGR010000290.1:0-3422 GCA_038526555.1 Pseudomonadota bacterium | reverse complement strand
GTAACCGCTAATTTTCATGATCATCGCTCCGATAGCCGCGATAATCGAGCAGATGCGCTTCAATCCGCTGCAACTGTTCGCGCACAATCGCGGTCTCCCCTTCGAGACGGGCTAAACGTTGACTGACGCCCCAGCGCACATTCATTTCATGCTCGAGCCCAGCGATGCGAGACTCAGCCGCCCCGACCCAGACAAGCGCCCCTGCTGTTTGCAAAAGCACGGTCGCGATTAGGCCCAGAGTCACAGTCCGTTCGAGCTTCATCGGGATGCTCATGGGGCAACCTCTTTCGGCGCTAGCCCCGCCAGCTCACGCCGTTCCGCTTCATCCAAGAATGTCGCTGACTCTAATCGGGACCAGAGCGCCGCGCGTTCGGTTGCTAATGCGGGCACAGCATCCAAATTCGGCGTGAGTGAAACAGGCTCACCGAAACCGGACAACCAATCGGACAGTCCGCGCGCTGTACGATTGACGAGCGGGATAATCGTCTGTCGCCAGAAGGCCCGGTTGGCTTCAGCATAGTTGGAATAGGTATTGTCACCCGGAATGCCGAGCAGCATGGGCGGGACGCCAAAGGCGAGAGCAATATCCCGTGCTGCTTCACGACGCGCTTGGGTGAAATCCATGTCTGACGGGGACAGGCCCATGGTTTTCCAGTCGAGGCCGCCTTCCAGTACCATGGGGCGTCCAGCCCGGCTCGGCCCTGTAAAACCCTGCTCCAACTCCGCTTTTAGGGTTGCGAGTTGATCCTGCGAGAGACCGCCCGCCCCGGTGTAAACCAATGCTCCGGACGGACGCGCGGAGTTATCGAGGAGCGACTTCGCCCAGCGTGTGCCCTGATTGTGCAAGTCAACGCTCGTGGCTGCCGCCCGCAAAGGCGATTGCCCGCAACTGTCATCCATCGGGTTGAACAAAGCGAGTGAGAAAATCTCACACCGTCCGGTCAGCGGATCACGGCGATAGGTGTCCCGCGCATCGCCATTGCGAATCACATAGCCAGCGGGTCGGCTGGCGGTATCCTTCAATGGGCTGACAGTATCTGGGCGAATGGCGTGAAGACTGACAGGCGTCTCATCCAGCACATTGGCTTTCAGATAGGCCGTGCCAGACACTTGCAAGAACCCGTAAAACCGTTCGAGCGCATCCGCCTGCCCCGATGGCAACGCATCCCCTTTGAAAGGCACAGACGCCGCCGCTTCGGCGATGAGACGCACACAACGATAAACAACCGGATTGCGAGCAAACCCTTCACGACACAGCGAACCAAAATCCGGCGACGTAAAAACGGCTTGTCGTGAGAGTTCAACAGCGACGAGCGGTGAGGCTTTCGTTTCAAGGCCCGGTTGATCTGATGGCACAGCAGAGGGTGCGGGCGCCTCGCGACGCCCTGAGAATGGCAATCTCATAAAAGTAATCTCTGTCGCGCCCAAACCCTTTGAGCGGCGATAGGGGTTTTATGCGCCCAATTTCACAGGCGCGGATACGATTGCTATATTTCGAGTTAGAAATCTGTTTCTATTGAGTTTTTCAATTCAGAAACAGGGAGCGGGTTTTCCTGATAGATCAGGCCGTCCGGAACAAAGGCGTTGGCTTCTTGCCTTCGCCCAAAAGGTCCAGCACTTCCTTATAGCTGACACGCAACTCTTCGCGCAGCACGTCGTCAGAAAGCAAGGATGCGAGTGTAATGCTGCCGCGATAGGCATCGCGCGCACTGCCCAGAGCTTCGCGATCTCCGGTTTTCCGACCGAATATGAGAAGCGTATCGGCAATACCTTTTTGGATTTGGGCATGCTCCAACGGGGCATCTTCGAAGGTGTAGTAACGGGTGGCGGAGCGTAGCGCGTTCACCGCTTCGATCAGAGAGCTGGGGTCATCCGATTGCTCTGCGAGTTTAATGAGTTCGCTGGCCAGTTCCCAGTTGAGGCGGCCTAATTCTCGATCCGTCTCACGCATTTTAATCTGCAGGTCTGCCATTTCGCGACGCGGGGTCGTTGCACGCTTTGCCATGTCGGCTCCTTCACCGCGTCCTGCGGTCGTGTCATTTCAATACAGTCATGAGCAAACGTCGTAAATGGGGCGTTAACGCGGCATGGATTTAACAAAAATCGCTTTAAACAAAGCGGATTCTGGGTTCCTGTTGATCTAGCAGGAGTTCGGCCACACCCCAAACGAGCGCGTCCATGCAGTCAGGGCTGCCTTTTTGATTAGGGCCACCAAAGGCACAGAGCTCATCTTCCAGGCGGTCTATCCGTCCGACATGGTGCACACGTCCGCGCGCATAAAGAAGCCCGACAGGAAGCGCACGCCCGCGCTTGCTGCGCCGCGCGTGCCGCTTGAGCACAGGCACATCCGGATTGATTTCACGCAGGAGCGTTTCGATCATTTCGCCGCCCTGATTGGTTTCCGCGAGGATCGCCTCAGCCTCATATTCTTCCAACAGGCTGATCGCCTGCTCCGCCCATCGGGACGGTGAAGCGCGTTCAAGGCTACCATCAAACAAGATATAGGCGTGGGCTTGGCGTCCTTTTCCAACAGACCCAACGACAATAATTCCACAGCCATCGGCTTTGGGGCCTGATGTGGCCGGTGGATCGAGCGCGACGAGAATACGGTCCAAAGGCGGCACCGATGATACGCGGGTTTGGTCAATATCGGAGCGCTGAAAGACGGCGTCAGGATGGTCGCGGACGATCTCGCCATCCAGTTCTTGACGCCCCAAGGACGTGCCCCCGTAAACGTCGTCCATTGTCTCTAGAAAGGCGTCCGATAGGTGGGCCGCATTATCCCGGGTTCGGGACTGAGTGATCTGTGTACTGGCTTGGGCCATCAAATGGTCCAAGGCGGCAATGGGTCGTGGCGTCGTTGTCAGACAAAGCCTTGGACGCACTCCCAGTCGAAGGCCAAGCCTGAGGTTTGACAAAACAGCGTCCGGATCTGGCCAAGCGCAGAATTCATCACCCCAGGCGCAGTCAAATTGCGGCCCGCGCAAACTGTCCGGATCATGCGCGGAAAAGAGGTAGGCGATCGCCCCGCCGCAGAGATCATTATCTGGAAAGACAAGCCGCCGCCTTGTGGGTTCATATCGGGCGCGTTCATTGGCTTCGCAAATCGACAGCAGCCCACTCTCGCCGCCCAACATGACCTCGCGTGCATCATGGAGTGTGGGAGCGACAAGCGCGATCCGCCGCGCCCCGCGACGAATGCGATCCAGCACCCATTCTGCACCTGTACGTGTCTTACCAGAGCCACGCCCCCCTAGGACAAGCCACACGGACCAGTCAGACCCTTCCGGTTCTATCTGGTCCCCGCGCGCGGTCTCGTGCCAATTCCTCACGATGAAAGCGCGCTCTTCTCGTGAGAATCTAAGCGGCTTAGGCATCGTCAAGCTCTCTCAGAATGCCGTTATCGACCATGCGCTTTATCT
>JBCBGR010000289.1:0-3463 GCA_038526555.1 Pseudomonadota bacterium | reverse complement strand
CTCCCGCGTGAGTCAGGGACGCGGGAGCGTCGTGGCCCCACTGTTTGCCCAGCCCGCGCGACGGCACTCGTGATTTCGTCTAGATCGAAGGGCTTGGGCACATATTCAAACACGCGGTGCTGACCCGACTTAATCGCCGTATTAACTGTATTATTCGCCGAGATAACAATCACCGGGAGCTTGGGGCGCATTCTGGCCAGATCTGGCAGATGCGCGAAGATCTCTTGCCCGTCCATCATGACATCCGTCACCACGATATCGCCATGACCGGCTTCAGCCCATTTCATGAGCGTTCCGGGGTTATCTGTGGCCCGGACCGTGTGCCCTGCACGCGTCAGGGCTTTGCTCAGGACGAGGCGGATACTGTCATCATCATCGGCGAGTAGGACATCATACTTCACGATATCTCTCCATTCGGTTCGGGCAATAAGATTGAAAATGTGGTGCGTCCGGGACGAGAGCGGACCTCAACGAGCCCGCCATGCGCTTTGGCGACTTTGGAGACCAGGGCAAGACCAAGGCCCTGCCCGTCCTGTTTTGTTGTTACAAATGGCTGGAAAATCTGGTCTTGAAGTTCATCAGAAACCCCAGGCCCATTATCCGTAATACTAATTTGAATCGGCAGCTGACGAGATCCATTGCCATTGCTGGAACGAGACGTGACGCCCGCTCTAAAACTGGTTGTAAGTTCGATCTCCGGCGCCTCAATTTCGGTCAGCGCATCCTGTGCATTCCGGATCAGATTTAAAATGGCCTGCATGAGCGTATCCGCATCACCTAGTGCATGCGGCAGTGACGGGTCATAGCGTTCTGTAAAAACAAGGCGAGGTTCGGCGGATTGCACGATTGTCCGCGCTTGACGCAGAACCGTATGTATATTCACAGATCCCAACTTGTCCGGATCCTGATCACCCAGCGTTTCCATCCGATCCGCCAAACGCCGAATGCGATCAATCTCAGATCCGATCAGGTTGAGCAGCGCCCGTCCTTCTTCGGATTTGACATCATCATAAAGGAGCTGTGCCGCGCCCTTAATCCCAGCGAGCGGGTTTTTGAGCTCATGCGCGATCAGACGTCCCATTCCGGACACAATCGGGGCCCCAACTTCCCCTTCTCTCGGTCGTGGTCCAGCTGACCAAAACGACACGCCCTGCGTGCCGTCTTCAATCGGATAGACCGTAATATGACACGTGATGGTCGCCCCGGATGGAAGGATGGCGGTCGACGCCCGGTTGGTCAGCGGGCTGTCAAACTCAATCGCTTTGCGAATTTGTTCTTCGAGATCAGGCTCTGTCTGGATGACTTGAGACAGTGGCTTACCCTTAAGCCGCTTCACACTATCGCCCGTCCATTCCTGCCCGACCTGATTGGCGTAGAGGATCTTACCGTCATCCAACTGGAAGACGGGGAATGGCAAATCTTCAATCAGAGCGAGGGTCATGCGGCGCTCCGGTTTTCGTCCAGAAACAACTGTCCAAGAAGCGATTTAACACGATCCGGGTCATCGGATCGCGCCAGTTCCTGACGGCGAGGGTCGTCAGTTTGCAGCCCCGCCTCATCTGCATATCCGACCAGATGTTTGCGGGCGACGCGCACACCTTTTCGCACAGGATAGAAGTCTAGGATTTCCGCATAATGGTCGAGCGCATGTTGGGTTTTGTCTTCAGGCAACAGATCGGGTTTTGGCTCCGTTCCGTCCACTGCACTCATAATCGGCTGCAAAGCCCAGGGCCGTCCGATGAGCGACCGTCCGACCATGACCCCATCTGCACTTGAGTCGGATAAGGCCTGTAAAGCTGAGGCACCGTTCGCAATATCCCCGTTCACAAAGAGCGGCACAGTGACAGCCTCGGCGGTTGGCTTAACCGCGCCCCAATCCGCCTGCCCCTCATAAAACTGACAGCGCGTCCGGCCGTGAACCGTTATGGCACGAGCCCCAGCCTCAACGGCGTCATTCGCAATTTCGGGCGCGTTCAAACTATCATCGTCCCAACCGAGGCGCATCTTGACGGTTACTGGAACGGAGACCGCTTCAACGACAGCCGAAACAATCGATTTTGCGAGTTTGGGTTCACGCATGAGCGCACTTCCACTCATTCCCGTGACCACTTTGCGGGCTGGACAGCCAAAATTAATATCAATCAGCTCCGCTCCAGCAGCCTCCAGCTTTTTGGCCCCTTCGGCCATCCAGTAAGGATCACGCCCGACGAGCTGCACAGCCATGGGACGAATATCCGCGCCACCCGCCGCTCGTGCGACATTTTCAGGGTCATCTTTGGACAAGCCTTCCCCCGCGATCATCTCCGAGACGACGGCACCGGGCACAAAGCGGGAGAGTATCCGCCGAAAAGGGAGGTCTGTGACACCTGACATGGGCGCGACCAGCACGCGGGAGCGCAGCTTGAGCTTGCCGATATGGAGCGAATTTGCCATGTCGGGGCCGCACTAGACGAACCATCGTCAATGCACAATATTTCAGCACCGAGGATCAGCACCTTTGACAGATTGCGCACTCATTTTGGTCGCTGCTGGTCGCGGTGAACGCGCAGGCGGTGAAATACCAAAACAATACAGGCATGTAGCTGAAAAACCCCTCCTCGCGCATACGCTGGAAAATGCAGCATCGACGGGTCTATTTAACCGAACGGTTCTTGTTCTTGCTGATGGAGACACAATCGGCGCAGACCTCGCCCCTGATGCCATCATCGTCACAGGTGGTGCGAGTCGCACGGCCTCTGTCCGGGCTGGACTTGAGGCACTCGCAGATAATCCACCTGAAATCGTCATGATCCATGACGGCGCGCGCCCCTTTTTAGACAGAGAACTTGTTCAGCCCCTTTTGGCCGCACTGGGCACCTATGACGGCGCGGTGCCTGCCCTTCCCGTTGCGGACGCGCTGAAACATGATGATTTCAGCCCGGCGAACCGAGACGCGCTTCACCGTGTTCAGACCCCGCAAGCCTTCCGGTTTGATAAGATCAAGGCGGCCTTTGGTGCGCTACCCGAAGACGCATCTACGCATGACGATATCGCAGTGGCGCGTGATGCAGGCCTGTCGTTGACCTTCACAAAAGGCTCAGAACGAAATTTCAAAGTGACCTGGCCTGAAGATTTCGCCAAAGCGGAGGCCATGCTGACCCAAAAGACCATGATGATCACCGGCTCAGGCTTTGACGTCCATAAGTTGGCCGAAAGCGAAGAGACGCTCTGGCTCTGCGGGGTTCAGGTCGAGAGCCCCTACACGTTGGTGGGTCACTCCGATGCTGACGTGGGATTGCACGCGATCACCGACGCGATTTTAGGCGCAATAGCGCAAGGCGATATAGGCGACCACTTCCCGCCGTCCGATCCAAAATGGAAGGGGGCGCGGTCTGATCAGTTTCTTACCCATGCCGTCGCACTGGCCAATGATCAGGGAGCACAGCTGCGTCATGTCGATCTAACAATCATCTGCGAACGCCCT
>JBCBGR010000288.1:0-3483 GCA_038526555.1 Pseudomonadota bacterium | reverse complement strand
CGTTCAGGGTAATCTCAGAAACAGGCTTATCCGTTTCAGTTCGAACGGCTTCCAACCCGGGGAGGGTCGGGGCCTCTACCGACCAACCCTTCTCTTGAAGTTTTGTCGCGACCTCATCCCAAACCCAGCCTCCGTGCCACGCACCGTGAACCAGGAAAAGTGTGGTCACGGGTGGCTTAGTCGGGTGCGTTACGCAGGCACTCAACCCTAGCCAACCAACAGTGAAAATAACTGCTTGTCGTCTTGTGAATTGGGTCAGCGACATAATCGTTTAGAAATCACGCCTGACACGGAATGTAATACGACGAGGTTCGTTTACATAGGCTGTCGGGGGTAGATTAGATACAACATAGGCTGTATCTGTGCAGTTCTGGCACTCTATCGCGGCGAGCCATCCGTCTTCATGCTTGAGTGCAAGACGCAGGTTTAGGAGCGTGTAGCCATCCTCAAAACTGTTTGGAAGATTAGACGTTCCAGTGAAAGTTTCGCTTACAACCCTCAAGTTGGCTGCGGGCGTTAGAGTCAGAGAATTGCTGAGAGCGAAGTCATATTGCCCTCCCAGATTAAAGGTCACATCCGGTGCTCGCACGGGAAGGCTCAAAGAACAATCAGGAGCCACGATACCCAAGCCGCCATCCTGATTGGTTGGAGACGCGGAACAGGTCGCCTGTTGCGCCACAATGTCCGGACCGGGATTTTTATACGTCGCATCTTGAAGCCCTAGGCCCGCGTCCAATGTCAGGTTTGAAAGTGCAGGAGGCTGCCATGTCGCTTCGATCTCTAACCCTTGGTTCTCCAAGTCAGAGAAATTCTGGGTCAGGAAGGCAATAGACCCGTCATTCCTTACAAAAGCCGAAGGGCTTTGTAGGTCATCAACATCCAACAAGAATGCCGTTGCAGCGACCCTCAGTTGGTCAGCGAACTCAGCTCGAATACCGGCTTCAAACGTGGAGGCTTGTTCTTCGAAAAACGGTAGAACCGAAGCAGGGTTGTTCTCACGGGCGTTCCATCCGCCAGACTTGAAGCCCTCAGTATAAGATACAAACAGACCCAGATCTTCACTGGGGTCCCATTGTAAAGCCAGACGTGGCGTGATTAAGGCCTTACGAACGCGGGTTGCGATGCCCGCCGATTCAATATTGGCCGTTGTCAGAGCTGGGCCTGCAATGGTCGCAGGATCACGTTGATCATTATAGTCAATAGTTTTGGTTTCCTGTGTCCATCTCGCACCGGCTGTAAGCGTGAAATCCTCTGCGAAATTCCAGTCAATCTGGGAGTATGCCGCATAAGACGTCAGGTCATTTTCAATGATCCGATCTCCGAGCAGCAAAGGAAATGGCACGGGAGCCGCAGGCGTTCCGAAATTGATAGTGAAGACGTCAGCAAGGTCCGTGACATTGTCTTCTTCAAAGTAAAACAAGCCTGAGACTAGGTTTAGGGTGTCGTTAAGATAACTGGCTGTGTATTTGATTTCCGCTGAAAGCTGATCATGCTGACCGGAGTTAGCGATAGCAAAGCCTCCAGTTGCAAACCCTTCTCCGCCCAGGCCGCCATCAAAGAAGTCCAGTACGAAGTCCTGATTGAGCTCTTGGTAGCCAATAATAAAGTTGATCTGAGAATTATCATTCAGCTCGTATCCCAAGTTAGAGGAGAGTGTGAGTGTTTCGTTTGAAACTCCCAAACCTTCGCCCGCCAATAGCTTACTTAGCTGATCTCCGGATTCACGATTGCGTTGTGACAGACCCGTTCGGGCCACACGATCAGATCCATCAGATGTCAAACCGCCCGGAACAGAGGAGCCGAGGGGAGACGCGCCTGCATCATAGTTGAGAAGGTTGGCATTTTCATCTTCGGCGTAGCTCGCTGAAAGGTCCCAAACCAAGGCATCATTTGACTGAAACCGTAGATCTCCTCGAATCCCGAAGCCTTCTCGTCCGTTGAGTGTTTCTCCTGTTGTCAGATTGTCGACGAAGCCATCTTCATCAAGCCAGTAGGCAGACAATTTGGACAAGACATTGGTTGATAATGGAAGGTCAACAGATCCTCGGACAAGTTTATGGTCAAATGAGCCAAAAGCGGCCTCAACAAATCCACCCATTTCGCTGGATGGGCGGGCCATCCGGACGTTCACAGCGCCCCCAGTTGTGTTGCGCCCAAATAATGTACCCTGAGGGCCACGTAGTACTTCAACGCCTGCGACATCAAAGAACGCAATATTATTGGCGTTTTGCCGAGCAATATAGACTTCGTCTAGGTAGGTGCCGACGGGAGGGTCAAACGTCGCAATTGACTCCGTGTTGCCAAGCCCTCTGATGTAATAGAGAACGGCTGACCCTAACCCCGTATTGTTACCGCCATACAAGTTGGGCACATAATCGATAACATCGATGGGTTCAGTGATAAGCTTCGTTTGCAGAGTCTCCGGAGTGAATGCCGTGATCGCAATCGGGACGTCTTGAATACTTTGCTCACGACGTTGGGCGGTCACGATGATCTCGTCCAAACCACTATTTACCTGAGGGTCAGACTCTTGAGCAATCGATACTCCTGGCGACAGCAAAGTAACAACTGAAACCGCCGCGCTTCGGGACATAAGATTCTTCATTATAAACTCCAACTTATCAGCACGGGGGATAATGGAGCGCTTGAGACAAATCCGACTAATCTGATGCGCGAATTTGTAATACAGAGAGGCGTCCTCTATGAGTCGAATATGAGAACTTTCTCAACGGACGTTTTACATGAAGCCGGGTTTACGCCGGCTGATTACGAACAATTCCAATATGCGGGTTACTCAATCACACTTTTGGAATTGAGCATTGATAGTGGATGGATAAATCGATCTGGCGCGGATTGGTTCGACCTATTTGTTCCGACAAGATATTGTTTATTACACGAAGAACACGGCAATTTACCAAAGAAGCGATTTGCCTATCGGCCAGGTTCTGTGGGTTTTTCGCCTCCCGGCGCGGAATGGCGTGCAAGGGTCGATGGTCGAGTTGAAGGTGTTTCGTTTTTTATTCCAACAGATTTGATGAGGCAAATTGCACAATCAGTCCTAGGATATCAGCCAACGGTTTGGAGACATGTGCTGGCCGATGCAGCTCCGGCAATATCATGGCTTGCTCAAGATGTTGCTTCCCAAGTCCGCTTGGGAGTCGACCCAATAAAGGGACTTCGGCTTAAACTCACCGAGACTCTATTGGCACTTCTGTGCCGTCATTACGCAAAATCTGCGGCACGCGACGCTGTTATCGGTGTGCGGAGTCCACCCGTAATTCGGGCTCTTGCATACATAAGCAAGTCTATCGCTTCGCCACTTTCGCGAGAGTCGATTGCAGAAGCAGCTTTTGTTTCGCCGTCTCAGCTTGGGCGATTGTTTCGAGAGGAAATCGGAGAAAGTGTTTGGGGTCACGTTTTGCGGCGCCGTGCTGAAAAATATCTGGGTCTGATTGAGAAAGGGGTGTCAAAAACTGAGGCTGC
>JBCBGR010000287.1:0-3498 GCA_038526555.1 Pseudomonadota bacterium | reverse complement strand
GCCGACCTTGAAGAAGCGGTCTGGTTATCACGCGATGCTCGCGTCCTGACTATCAGCGAAACCGCTGCAGCTCTATGTTCCGCTATGCGATATCCAGACCTGTTTCCGCAGTTCGCAACTGAATATAGGCGTCAGCGGTTTCGCTGATAGTCAGGACGCGAGCATCGCGTGATAACCAGACCGCTTCTTCAAGGTCGGCGAGGGCGGCGTCTTCAAGACGTTGTAAACGTCCGACAAAGTCCAATTCCCAGGCTGCGCCAGCGCCCACGGCGAATTGGCTTTGCGCCGCAATGTTGAACTCTTCCGTGCCTGGTAGATCCGAATAGACATAGTCGGCGGTAACTTCGCCAATGGGTCGGTCGAGCGTATCCGTGAGGCGCGCCTGAGCGCGAGCGGCATTCACTGAAGCGAGCGCAGCCCGAATATCTCGATTTTCCTCCAAGGCTTTTTCAACCAGCGTATTCAGCAAAGGGTCGCCAGCGCGTGTCCACCAGTCATGCGCGGGTTCAGCGTTGAGCGGCGTCAGGTTGGACGTGATAGAGAAACTCTCCGGCGCGAAAGCAGGCGTTGCTGGGGTCGTGAAATCCTCGCCCACTGTGGCACAAGCGGCCAGAGTAAAAGCAGAGGCAGAGAGAATAAGGTTGCGAATAAACATGGGTCTATTCCTTTCCAATTGAGAACTTATTGGGCGGTGATCGTTTGAGGGGCAGGCTTGCGACGCAGCCGCTCCCCAATCTGACCGATCACGGCGTAGAAGACAGGGGTGAAAGCGAGGCCGAACAGTGTGACACCGAGCATTCCGAAGAAGACGGCTGTGCCGAGGCTCTGGCGCATCTCAAAACCGGCACCCTGACCAATCATCAGAGGGATCACACCGAGGATAAAGGCCATAGAGGTCATCACGATTGGGCGCAGGCGGAGGCGTGCCGCTTCGAGCGCAGCGTCCACAGGTGTGGCCCCGCGATCAGAGGCTTGCTTCGCGAATTCAACGATCAGGATCGCATTTTTCGCAGCTAGCCCGATCAAGACTACAAATCCGACTTGAACCAGAATGTTGATATCTAACCCGCGGGCCAAGACCCCGAACGTAGATGAAAGGAGCGTCATGGGGACGATCAGGATGACGGCCAGCGGCAGGCTAAAGCTCTCATACTGAGCTGCCAGCAGAAGGAAGACGAACAGAACAGCCAGACCAAAGGCGATGGTCGCAACATTCCCGGTCGAGCGCTCTTGCAAGGCCAGTTCAGTCCATTCGAAGCTGAAGCCGGGGTTCATGTCCTCAACGGCGGTTTCAACGCTGTCCAGTGCCTGACCAGACGAGAAGCCGGGGGTGACATCGCCCTGGATCTGAGCCGCAGGGAACAGGTTGTAGCGAGCCACACGAGACGGTCCTGTGACGTCTTCGAAAGTCGCGACCGTGCCGACGGGAACCATATTGCCATCAATGTTACGGGTCCGCAGATCTGCAACATTGGAGGCGTCCCGGCGGAAATCCTGATCTGCTTGAGCGGTCACGCGTGAGGACCGACCGAAGGCGGTAAAGTCGTTGACGTAAGCGGAGCCCAGATAGACTTCGAGCGTTGCAAACAAATCTGACATATTGATACCGAGCTGCTGGGCTTTTTCACGGTCAATATTGGTGAAGAGCTGTGGTGTTTCTGTCTCGAAGATTGAGAAGGCAGCCGTCACAGCATCTTCGCCATTGGCCCGCTCAGAGAGGGCACGGACTTCAGCGGCCAGAGCCTCATAGCCCATGTCAGAGCGATCCTGGACATAGCCTTTGAAACCGCCGGCATTACCAACACCGCGTACGCTGGGCGGAGGAACGACGAGAATGAAAGCATCCTGACGTGACGCAAATGTATTGCGCAATTCGTCGATGATCACATTCACATCGCGGCCTTCTTTCCCGCGTTTCTTAATGTCTTCCATGGTGAAGAAGACGGCGGCTGAGTTAGATGCTGTTGTCAGCGTGGCACCGTTCAGGCCTGCGAAAGCGGCGGCATTTTCAACACCGTCCACGGCAAGACCGTCACGTATGACCGCGTTCATGACATCATCGGTTCTGGCAAGCGACGCCCCAGAGGGCAGCTGCACCACGGTAATGACGTAGTTCTGGTCGACCTGAGGGATGAAGCCTTTCGGGGCGGAGGAGAGCTGTTGTGCTGTCAGACCCAGAAGACCGGCATACAGAACCAGAACAAGCGCACTGATCCGAATGAGGCGACGGACTAGCGTAGAATAGCCCCGTGTCAGAGCGTCAAACCCGTGATCAAAGGCCACAAAGAAGGCGCGACCGGGTTTCTGCCAAGCTTTGACGGGCTTGTTAGGGGCCTCAGCTTTCAGAAGCATAGCGGACAGGGCAGGTGACAGGGTGAGTGACACAGCCACGGAGATTATCGTCGCAACAGCAATGGTAACGGCGAACTGGCGATAAAACTCCCCAGAGATCCCCGGCAGGGCCGCTGTCGGTAAGAAAACAGCTGTGAGCACAAGACCCATAGAGATGAGCGCGCCACCCACATCGTCCATAGTGGCGCGGGCGGCATCTCGTGGCGAAAGCCCGTCATGGATACGGCGTTCCACATTTTCGACCACAATAATGGCATCATCCACGACAATCCCGATCGCAAGGACCAGCCCAAACAAGGTCAACATATTGATGGAGAAACCCAGCGCGGCCATGGCGGCAAAGGTGCCGATCAAGCTGATCGGGATGGCGATAATCGGAATGATCGCGGCACGCAGAGACTTAAGGAACAAGAAGACAACGAGTGAAACGAGCAAGACGGCTTCCAGGATCGTCTTTTCGACTTCGTGGATCGACTCAGAAATAAACTCCGTCGGGTTCCAGATGACGTCATATTCCAAGCCTTCTGGGAAATCTGCGCTCATCTCTTCCACGGTTGTGAGGATGCGTTCAGCGGTTTCCAGCGCGTTGGCGCCAGGCTGAGCATTGAACAGCATGGCCAAAGCTGGGCTTTCATTGAGCTGGGCATTGGTTGTGTAGTCACGCGCGCCGAGCTCAATACGAGCGACGTCAGCTAAGCGGACCTGACGGCCATTATCGCCTGTTTTCAGGACAATTTGCTCAAACTGTTCAGGTGTGTTCAGACGACCTTGTGTGCGCAGGGAGACTTCGAACGCGCCTTGGTCGTCATTGGGTGGCGCATCAAGAACACCGCCAGAGGCTTCGACGTTTTGGGCGCGAAGCGTGCGCACAATATCGGCGCCTGTGAGGTCCAACGCAGCGGCGCGGTCTGGGTCAATCCAGATACGCATGGCATATTCACGGAAACCGAAGGCTTGAATTTGGCCAACACCGTCCAAGCGCTGCAAACGATCACGCATCTGCAGGCGGGCATAGTTTGAGATATAAAGATTATCCCGTGATTGGTCGGGTGAATAAAGGTGAACGACCAACAGTGCATCCGGGTTCGCTTTCACCGTTGAACCGCGCCTGCCCGAACAAGTGCGTCGCTTGGGCGTTTCAACGGT
>JBCBGR010000286.1:0-3514 GCA_038526555.1 Pseudomonadota bacterium | reverse complement strand
GTTGAGAATGATCTGCGTCGGGTTCTGGCTTACTCACTGAACAACCAGCTCGGCTTCATGGTGGCCGGGATCGGGATCGGCACGACACTCGCCATGAATGGCGTCGTTGGACAGGTCTTTGTCCATGTGATCTTTAAAGGCTTGCTTTTCATGTCCATCGGGGCTGTCATTTACCGAACCGGGACAGCCAAAGCCTCAGAGCTCGGTGGGCTGTTCCGTTCTATGCCTTATACGACGGTGCTATGTTTGATCGGGGCCGGATCAATTGCAGCTTTCCCGATGCTCGCCGCCTTTGTGACGAAGGCGATGATCCTCAGCGCAGCTTTGGAGGAGCATCTCTGGCTACCCTTCGCGATGATGTTGTTCGCGTCCGCTGGGGTGATGGAACATTCCGGGATTAAAGTGCCTCACTTCACCTTCTTTGCGCATGATAGCGGTCGGCGGGTTAAGGAAGCGCCGTGGAATATGCTAGTCGCGATGAGTTTGGCGGCTGTGCTTTGTATCGCTTTGGCGTGGCCCTTTGGGGACTATGGCTACAAGCTGCTCTATTCCATCATGCCTTATCCGACAGACTATAAGCCCTATACGTGGGATCATGTGGTCTTCCAGCTGCAGCTTCTCTTTGCGGCCATCTTCGCCTTCACATTGCTGAAGCGCTACAAGCTCTATCCAGCTGAACGTCGCGCCGAGATTGTCGACCTCGACATTCTCTACCGAAAAGTTGGCAAAGGTATGGCCATATGGATCGATGCTGTTTGGACGCGCTTGGGGGCGACGATTAGTGGCTTGCGGTCCCGGTTTGTCAAAACGATTGGGCATCGCCTTTATCACGCCTTCTCGCCTGCAGGGACACTGAGTCAAGCGGCACCGTCGGGTCTGGCATCTGTTCTGACGGCGATGGTTCTCATTCTCGTGCTGATCTTTGCTTATGTCGCCGGACGATAATTCCGCTGAGCTGCGCGCCCTGACGGCGCAGGTCTTGGCCGCTTATATCGGCAACCACAGAGTTGCACCCGACGAGCTATCTGCTCTGGCGCAAACCATACATAAAGCCTTGGCCGATGTCGGGCAGGTTGGGTTGGTTAAGACGCAACGCGCGCCCGCCGTACCCATCGAGGAATCGATTACTGATACGCATCTGATCTGTCTCGAAGATGGTCAGAAGTTCCAATCGCTGAAACGCCACTTGCGTGTCGCCTTCGGATTGTCGCCACAACAATATCGCCAGAAATGGGGCTTGCCAGAAGATTACCCGATGGTCTCACCCGCCTATGCGCGGCGCCGAAGTGAGCTCGCGAAGCGATCCGGCTTGGGGAAGTCGTCGTAAAACTGACGTAAAACTCACAGCCCCTCACATTCAATTTATCCCGAATCCGGAATGATTCGGGCCCGAATCAAAAAACATCATAAAATCTCATCTGACGTTGAGTTTATGGTTAACAAATCCTTGCTGCCGATTCGCAGATTTCCGATGGTCTGATTCGTGGGGCGTTGGGCAACTGGGTTTTGGGGAATTTCGTGATCAAAGATGGATCGCTGCGGCATCAGATGATTTTGCCGGAATTGCAGCAATTTTACGATTATTGGCGAAGCCTCTGCGAGGATGGCAGAATGCCGTCTCGTTGCATGATCACGCCGTGCCAAATCGCATCTCAACTCTCTATGGTGACGATAACAGAGCCCGTACAAAGCGAAACGCAAGACACGCGCTATCAATTCCGCCTGGCGGGAACTGGCTTTTGGCGCTTCTATGGCGACGATATACAAGGCCAACATGTTGATGAGCTTCCGATTGGCTGCCGCGCCGATTATTGGCACCGCGTTCTGGATCAGGTGGTCGAGCAGCGCCGTCCGTTCCACGGCGTGACCAAACCCAATACCCCGCTCGGATCACACATGGCGCAGTTCTGGATCCGGCTTCCGCTCTCAGATGATGGGGTGAATGTGAATATGATCCTCGGTTATGATCATATCTGCATGCTGAAAGAAGCGGTTCAACCTAAACGCGAACAACGGAAAGTCTTCGCTTAAAAACAGTAAGCTAGAAAACATTGAGCAAGTCTCGTCTTTTCTGACTCGCCATGAGCTCAAACCTAATATAGGAATATAATCCTCATCATCCTGAAAGCGCTTATCTTGGGCGCTCAAGGGACAAAGGAGGAGAGTATGCCCCGTATCAAACAGGCCGATCCACTCGATCCGGCACGTGCGCGACTGGCGATTGCCGCTGTGGCGATTGAGTTTGCTGTGCCGGAGCTCAGTCTGGATCGCCCAAAGCAACGTGACCCCTTGATCGATTTTGCACGCCAGGTGGCCATGTATTTGGCGTCGAGCCTGTTCGGTATGACGATGACACGGATCGGGGAGCTCTTTGGACGGGATCGATCCACGGTCAGCCATGCGTTGCGCGTTGTCGAAGATGGTCGAACAGATCCCGTCTTTGATGCCAAAGTCGACCGTCTGGAACTATGGCTCGGGAGGTCGTGGCCGCATGAATAGTGAACAGCATAAAATGCGCACCGAACAATTGGTGCGGAGCCTTCACAAGGCCAAAGCGCTGATTATTCGGCGCACGGATGCGGCGGACTGGCCCGCCTATCGCGGCGGGGATCGTCGGACACGGCCACTCTTCTGGGTCAATCGCGCCGATGTGGAGCAATTGATCGCAGACGGTGTTCTGTTTGTGACGGAAAAAGGGGTCGATCTGGGAACGGAGACACGGCGCCGTCTAACTTATGGGCATTCGGCGCGTGAGATCATTGAGAGCCGGGAATTTGTACCATCCGGTGTGCAACGCCCCGTGCGTCGCAATGTGCGTGGCTCTGTCATTCTGCGCCTGTCGCGTCGGCGGGATAAATCGGGTGCGCCTTTGCTGAGTGATGCGCAGCTGACCGCTGCGCATCAATATGCGCGGGATTACCATCGGGCCGGCGGGAACGGTAGGGCGGGCTCTTCAAGTTTTGCAGCGAAAGTGGATCACGCCCAGCGTCATGATGCGGTAGAAAGTGCTATTCTCTCCCATTTGGATGGCCATGAGCGGCTTTCGAAAGCGCGTAAGGCGATTGGGCCGAAGCTCACTAAACTCCTCGACGGGGTTTGCGGGGCCAATGAACGTCTGGAAGCGATTGAACGAGCGGAGACTTGGTCAGCCGGCATGGGTCTGCATTCGCTTCAAATCGCGCTCGATTTGCTGGCGTCGCATTACGGCACTGTGCCGGGTGTGTCTTCGTCCGATCGCGGTCAAGATGACTATCGTCGCCGCGCCTGAATACATCCCCTGAAATGCACTTAGGGCCAGAATGGGAGCATGGCCCAAAATGCATCCTCTTCCGCAGACCTCATTGCCCGACTCCAAGACCGTTTGATCCAGATCGGGCGAGAGGTGGATGATTTGCCGCCCAAGGATATCGAGGCGGCGGCTAAGTCCATCAATGCGCTGATCAGCAGCTTGGAGAAAGCCGATAGCTACCTCGAACGTCACAGCTCGCCGCCTATCGGGGGCGGGTTGTCTAAG
>JBCBGR010000285.1:0-3528 GCA_038526555.1 Pseudomonadota bacterium | reverse complement strand
GTTTGGAAGAGTTCCTGAGGACCAGTGTTCCGGAAGTGAAGTATGTGATCGCGCATGGGCAAATGTCGGCAATGCGCGGCGTCACATAATAGCTTTGCCCCCCGCGATATTTCTCACGCAGCAAGGCTTTGCGGATCGAAACCTCATCAAAGGGCAACACGTAGGTTCGCACAGCCAGGCGATCGACAGGTGGCGTTGCGATCAGAGACAGATCACGAATGCCTGTCAGCGCCATTTGTAAGGTTCGCGGGATGGGCGTGGCTGTGAGTGTCAGCATATGAACGTCAGCGCGCAGTGACTTTAGGCGCTCTTTATGCCGGACACCAAAGCGTTGTTCTTCATCGACAATGACCAGACCCAGGTTCTGGAAGGAGACTTGTTTGGATAGAACCGCATGCGTCCCAATGATGATGTCGACCTCGCCCCATGCCAATCGCTCGCGCGAGTCTTTAGCCTCCTTGGCAGGCACCAGACGCGACAGTTGACGCACCTTGATGGGCATATTGCGAAAGCGCTCTGAAAATGTCTTGTAGTGTTGGCGGGCCAGCAGGGTTGTGGGGGCGACCACGGCCACTTGGCGGCCCGTAATGGCGACTGCAAAAGCTGCGCGGAGCGCGACTTCGGTCTTCCCAAACCCGACATCACCGCAGATCAATCGATCCATCGGCTTTCCAGAGGTCAGGTCTGAAAAGACATCCTGGATGGAATTCAATTGATCGTCTGTTTCAGCATACGGGAAACGCGCCGCAAATTCATTATAAGAGCCCGGATCAATCTCGATCGGCTCGATCGTTTTCATGGCGCGCTTGGCGGCGATCTTGATCAACTCCGCCGCCATCTCGCGAAGCTTGCCTTTGGCTTTGGCTTTACGGGACTGCCACGCGACGCCGCCCAGTTTGTCGAGGACCGCATTTTCGCTCGCATTGCCGTAGCGAGACAGAAGCTCAATATTCTCAACGGGCAAGTAGAGACGTGCGCCGCCATGATACTCCAGCTCCAGACAATCATGCGGTGCGCCGCCGACATCGAGTGTCCGCAGCCCAATATAGCGTCCGACGCCGTGATCGATGTGAACGATGAGATCACCCGGATTGAGCGCACTGGCCTCAGCAATAAAGTTTTTGGCGCGGCGTTTCTTGCCGCGATTGACGAGCCGGTCGCCCAGAATATCCTGTTCGGAAATGACCGCGAGATCGGCTTCGCCCCCGGGCATGACGAAACCTTGTTCCAGCGGCAGGACGACCGCCCTTACCTCACCGGGTTTGATATCAAAGGCTGCACGGCCGTCACGGGCCATTGGAACAATCATGTCCTGATCTTCCAGAACGCTCGTCATGCGTTCGCGTGATCCTTCCGACCATGCCGCGATCCAGACCCGATGTTTGCTCTCTTTGAGGGACTGAATGTGCTGGGAGACTGCGCCGAAAACATTGACGCCTTCGGTCTGACGCTCCGCGATGAAGCTATGCCCAATGCGCGCGCCAAAATCGACCTTGTTGCCTTCATCGGGGGCATCGAACGCCATGTGCTGGCGTGTGCGGTAAGGCTTCGCTAAATCGTCAAGCTCAACGGGCGGAATATAAAGCGCATCAACGGGTAGCGGGCGATACAGGCCCGTTGTTTTCGCTGGATCGCCAGAGCCTGTATCCCGCGCTTCCTGATGTTCACGCCGCGACGTGTAGAAGTCCTCAATCAGCGCTTCCCGCTCGGCCATTGCTTCACTGGCAAGACTGTCAAACGCAACAATCGTTTCTGGCCCCGCGTAATCGAGAATGCTTTCCGTGTGATCATAGAAGAGCGGGAGGTAATGCTCGATCCCTTGCGGTCGAATGCCGTCTGAAACCGCCGCATAAACCGGATCGCGACTCACCCCTCCGCCAAAGGCCGCAATATAGCCTTTGCGAAACTGGCTGATGGTCTCGTCTTCGATGAAGACCTCACTAACAGGCGCGAGGGTCAGGCTTTTCAGACTATTGGTCGTTCTTTGCGTTTCGACATCAAATTCACGCACACTTTCCAGCTCATCCCCAAAGAAATCGAGACGGAGCGGCACCTTCCGTGTCGGCGGGTAAATATCGATCAATCCGCCGCGGACGGCATAGTCGCCTGCTTCGACAACCGTCGAGGCCCGGACATAGCCGTTACGCGTCAGGTAAATTTCCAAGTCTTCCCGACGCACCTGATCCCCCACCTTTGCGCGAAAACCAGCCGCTTTGATGACCGCGCGTAGTGGAACACGTTGCAAGAGCGCGGATACGGTGGTGACAATGATGAGTGGCTTAGAGGCTTTGACCGCCAGCAAACTATAGAGCGCCCCGGCCCGTCGCGCCGCCAGCACACGGCTGGGAGACACACGGTCATAGGGCAACGCATCCCAAGCGGGGAGATTAAGTACGGGAACGTCAGGTTGGAAAAAGCGACACGCCGCTGTGAAAGATGCCGCTCGCGCATCATCTCTCGCTACGAACAGCACACGCCCAGAGGTTTTGACAGCCGTGCGCGTCACGACCAGTGCATCCGCCCCTTCCGGAAGCCCGGCGGCAATCAGGTCAAGATCAGGACCCGTATATCGGCTGATTTGGATTTGCATGACTGTTCGAGCGATTTGTGAAGAACGGTCCCCTAAAAGCTCATACGTTTGACTGCAAGAAATGAGTGCCTAAGAAGGTGGGTTACTACACCCTAAGGTCCCGGCAAGTCTTTAGACAGGTTGAGGATGGTCTACGGATTTTCGTTATTCTAAGGGGACTTTATGACTTATAAACTTCGACAATCCGCTTTGTTCTGTTTGGCCTTTGTGAGTGCCGCATGCCTGATAACGGGATGTGCGTCATCTGGTGCGGCCTATCAACCTGTTGTGGATGGCCCCAAAGGGCCTGCTTATCAGGCTGATCTACAGGACTGCCAACAACTGGCCGAAACGCGTCAATACGATAATGCGGATGTGCGCACGTCAGCAACAGTAGGCGCAGGCATTGGCGGCCTGATTGGCGCGGTTGATGGCGGCGTCGGCGAAGCGGCAGCTGGCGCGGTCATTGGCGGATTATTTGGCGGCGGCGGAGAAGCTCTTGAGACCCGCGAAGAGCGCAAGGAAATCGTCAAAAACTGTATGGTCGGACGCGGCCATAATGTTGTCGGCTAAAAATTACGGATCGATCTTTTGGCCAATCTTTGGCCGGTAGGCTCGTAAACGCTCCAGCAGGGGCGTGTCGTAATTGGCGGGCACGGGCAAAGTCTCTATGATCCACGCATAAATATCGTGATCTTTCGCCCCTAATAGGTCTTCAAACATGAGGACCTCGGCCTCTGACAGCTTGGGGCCATGCTCTCGTGCAAATCCGCCCAGGATCATGTCCGCTTCTTTAAAGCCGCGATAATGCGCGCGATGGATTAAGCGCTTGCGGCGGGTTTCAAAATCAATGGTCTCGTCTCGTGTTGTCATAGCGCTTAACTAGGGTCTCTATGCCCATCTGTCACCTGTTGGGCGCTTGCATGCGCGGTCTCGCCGCGCCAAACGATGCTCCGTGC
>JBCBGR010000284.1:0-3533 GCA_038526555.1 Pseudomonadota bacterium | reverse complement strand
TGCAAAGGACTATGAAGAGGCCGTCGCCGCTTATGAAATGGCAGTCAGCCTTTACGAAGCCTATCCCAGAGTCTAAGCGTGCAATGCTCAAGCGGGAGCGGATCGTTCTAAGTTCGTCTTGCGTGACGTTGGGATAGGCTTCGTAAAGGCTGACTGCCATTTCATAAGCGGCGACGGCCTCTTCATAGTCCTTTGCATCTTCATGGGCGAGGCCTTTGACAAAGTAAGCGGCCGGCAATTCAGCGCCTTCTGTCATGCCGGAGGCCTCCATCGCGGCGATGGCTTTGCCGGCATAGGTCGCGGATTGACGACGCTCGGACCGGGCCTTGGGGCTGCGTTCTAGCTTTTGCGGGCGAATTTGCTCTGCGAGCGTCAGATAGACTTGAGACGCCAGCGCAGACTTGTCCTGCCCGATGTCTTCCAGCATACGCGCCGTTTTCTTCAAGCTGGAAACAGCGTTGCCCGACTGTCGGGCTGCGACATAGGCCTGCCCCGATTTATAATGGCATTGGATGGCCTGTGCCGCGCTGCCCGCCGCATCATACGCTTCATAACAGTCTTCATAGGCGTTTGCGGCATCCGCATAGGCCTTTTCGCTATCCAACAGCCCGCCCTGAACAAAGGCGGCATAGCCAGCGACCGTGTACTCTTGTGCGTCCAAGCTAGCCGTTTGCAGCGATGCTGCGAGTGTCTTCGCCTTTGCGATATCATTCTCTTGTAAGGCGGCCTGCAGGGCGCGCGTCTGCGCTGTGAGGTCCTGCGCGAGTGTCGGGCTCGCGATTAGCCCGATGATCAAGGCGGCGGTGAGGCTGAGTCGGTGTCGCATTATATGTCTCAGTTTGGAGAGGGTGTCTACGCGCTGAAAAAGTGCAAGTTCGCCCGCGCTTTGGCAATTCGGTCGAGGTCTCGCAATTCAGACAGGTAGGTTTTCAAATAATCCAGTGGAATCATATTGGGGCCATCTGATGGCGCCCTCGCTGGATCCTGATGGGTTTCTGCAAAAATCCCGGCTACGCCAACAGCAACAGCCGCGCGGGACAGGGTTGGGACCATTTCGCGTTGACCGCCACTGGTCGTGCCTTGTCCGCCCGGTTGCTGTACCGAATGGGTCGCATCGAAAATGATCGGTAAGCCCGTATCGCGCGCCATTGTTGGCAGCCCCCGGAAATCACTGACAAGCGTGTTATAGCCAAAGCTCGCCCCGCGTTCAGTCAGCAGCACGTTGGGATTGCCAGCGTCGATCACTTTCTGGGCGACATTCTTCATGTCCCAAGGGGCGAGGAACTGCCCCTTCTTGATCTTGATGACGCGTCCGGTTTTTGCAGCGGCCACGAGCAAGTCTGTTTGCCGCGACAGGAAAGCAGGAATTTGCAGCACGTCTACGACTTCGCCGACAGTCGCGCACTGATCCGGCAGGTGAATGTCTGTCAGCACCGGAATGCCGAGTTCGTCTTTGATCGCTTGGAAAATCGGGAGCGCATCCTCTAGCCCGATCCCACGCGCTGAACTCGCGCTGGTTCGGTTCGCTTTGTCGAAACTGGTTTTATAGACGAAGCCAATGCCGAGTTTATCGGTGATCGACTTGATCGCGTCCGCCATAAACAGCGCATGGTCCCGGCTTTCCATCGCACACGGTCCAGCAAACAGGGAAAAGGGCTGATCATTGCCAAAGATGACATTGCCGGAGGGCGCAGGAACCGTGACAGTTTTAAATTCAGTCATAAGGGTTGATCCGTTGGCGGTGGTGCGCTGGCTTTACGCCCTCTCAGGGCCGGGCTAGGTCACCCCTATTATGCCTGCAAGACACGAAACATGACAGACCCTTCTGACAGGTCCATTCTTGAGATTGCCTGTGCGGCTGTCGAGACGGAGTGTGAGGGCTTAGATGCTTTAACGAAGGTGCTCATCGCAGAGGCTCCGCTGGGTCAAGCTTTGGTCGCGACCGTCGATGCTGTCCGTGCTGCGCCCGGTCGGGTGATCGTGTCAGGTATGGGGAAATCCGGTCACGTGGCACGCAAAATCGCAGCGACTCTCGCCAGCACAGGCACTCCTGCCATTTTCGTTCATCCGGCTGAGGCGAGTCACGGCGATCTGGGCATGATTGGAAAAGATGATTTGGTTATCGCCCTGTCCAACTCCGGGGAGACGCGGGAGCTGTCCGACATCGTCAATTACTGCGCGCGCTTTGACATTCCTCTGGTGGCAATGACATCAGCGCCGCAGAGTTCATTAGCGCAGGCTGCGGATCACTGTTTGTTATTGCCATACGCCAAAGAGGCCTGCTCCGTCACCCGCGCGCCAACAACGTCGACGACGCTGATGATGGCCTTAGGCGATGCTTTGGCGGTGGCCTTGTTGCGAGGGCGGGACTTTGGACGCGATGATTTCCTGACTTATCATCCGGGTGGGAAGTTGGGGGCGGCCTTCCGTCGGGTCTCGGATGTGATGCGGACAGACGCGATGCCGCTGGCGACAGAAGATATGGCTTTGCCGGACCTCGTGAGCACAATTACCCAAGGTGGTGCGGGGACAGCCGGGATCATCAAAAACGGAAAACTCGTCGGTGTTGTCACAGACGGTGATTTGCGGCGTAACATCGGGCGAGACCTGATGGGCTTTAAAGCTAAGGATATCATGACAAACCATCCCGTGACGGTTGAGGCGGATACACTAGCGGCCGACGCCTTAGGTTTGCTCAACCGGAAACGAATACAGGTTTTATTCGTGGTGCGAGACGGCGAGCCAGTGGGCTTGCTCCACGTTCATGACTTTTTGAAAGAAGGTGTGGCTTAAAGCGGCGGGCGGACATTCCAGTCCGTAATGTGCCAACTGTCTGCGCGTTCCTCCAAGCACCCATAGGCGCCCGTCTTAAGCTTGCGATCCACCCCGTTATGAGATGCGATATCCAGAAGAAAGCGCGCAACCCCATTACTCGTGACAATAAGGGTTGTGCCTTGGGCTTTCTCCAGAATGTCCCGCCAATCTTGTCGGATCTGATCCGGGTCGATGGACCAGTCAGGGGGTGGCGTCGCGTCCTCATCCCAACGCTTCAAAGCATCCTCACCAATACGCGCTACAACAGCGTCTTCAGGCTGGCCTTCATCCGGACCATAATCAATTTCCAGAAGGCGGTCATCGAATTCGATTGTTGATGAGACCGTTTCGGCCGTTTGACGTGTCCGTAAAAGCGGTGAGCTGATGACGTTATCAAACGTCTGATCTGCAAATTGTGCGGCAAGGGCTTCGGCTTGCATACGTCCTGATGTCGAAAGCGGTAGGTCTGTCCCGCGTCCGACTCGACGGATCACATCGCCTGTATCAAACGTGTTGCCGTGGCGGACAACAATGACCCGCCTCATTGACCCAGCCCCTTTAAGCGCGCCTCTGCTCGCTGCAGGTCTTCCGGCGTATCAATCCCGGCTTGGCTAAGCGCGTGGGCTGTGACCCGAGCGCAGGTGATGATCATCCCTGCTTCCAGCGCGCGGAGCTGTTCCAAGCCTTCCAGCTGTTCATAGGGTGAGGGTGGCAAGGTG
>JBCBGR010000283.1:0-3537 GCA_038526555.1 Pseudomonadota bacterium | reverse complement strand
GCGGACGCTGCCCCTTCGGATCTGAGACCATGAAAGCAGCCTTTCAGCGGGCCGATCTGGTTCTGGTCTCTGTCCCACCCGCAAGGTCTGGGGGCGACCCCACTTTAGAGTTTTTAGGACAGACACCCACACAATCACGCTGGATCGGCTATCTCTCCGCCACGAGCGTCTACGGCGACCGGCAAGGCGGTTGGGCGTTTGAAGGGGAAGCCCCAACACCGAGACTGGCGAGGGGTCAACGTCGCGCAGATGCAGAGCTGGCCTGGCTGGAACACTACCCGCAAACACACATCTTCCGGCTCGCAGGGATTTATGGCCCCGGACGTGATCCGTTTGATCGTATTCGGACCCAACAGGCCCGCATTATCGATGCGCCGGGCCATATGGTGAACCGCATCCAAGTTGATGATATTGTCAGCGCTCTAATAGCGTCCATCGCACAGCCCAGCGCGCAGGAAATCTTCAACATTGCAGATGGAAACCCAGCACCGCCGGGTGATGTGGTGGCGTTTGCAGCAGACCTTATCGGCGCAGACGTTCCGCCAACTGTGCCTTTGAATGACGCCAGTGTCTCCGATATGGCTCGCACATTCTATGCGGAAACCAAGCGGATTGATATCGCCAGAGCACGGGAACGGCTCAGCTGGACACCGCGCTACCCGACCTATCAGGCCGGATTGAAGGCCGTTCTAGACGCTATTGAAGTTTCGTCGTCCGTGTCGTCGTGACAGGGGCTGATGTCGGCTGAATAATTTCCGTTTTGATGGATGTTTCGACCTCATAGTCCTGTGAGGTCATGCAGCGTTCAAAGTCGGGGTTGAGCATGCCGACATGGGTGTCATCATCAAAGGCCCAGTAGTTGCCGAACTTGGCTTCGCAAGCCCGCCAATCTTCGAGTGACGCTCCACCGCCCATGCGGACATAAGAGATGTCTGTATCAACCGTCGCATAAGTCGATGTCGTCGTTGAGGATGTCGTTTGCAGACCGGCATGATCGACAGACGCCCTACCGACAGAGGAGCTGCTCATTGATGAGGAGGACGAATGGATCGTTGTCGTTGCAGGGCTTGAGACCGTCTTCACACCCGTTCTGAGCGGTGCATATTCGGACTGCTTATATTTGGTTTTGATCCCGCCAGAGTGACGCAGCATGGATTGAAGATCCGCTTGTGTCAGACCGGCTTCAGAACCGCTCTGCGCATAGCTGCTTTCCGTCACGGTCACCGTCTGCGTGATCGGCGCGACGGTTTGAGTTGTTGTTACTGCTCCACCAGACTTAACCGTCGACATACCCGAATGAGTGGACGTTCCAGAATAGGTCGTCGATGATCCTGAACTTCTCAGCAGAGCCCGGAGTTCTTCATTGGACAGAACGCGTGTCGTGACCTCGCCCTCAATGATCTCGATCGCGGGCGTTGTTGTTTCCACGGCCTGAACATTTGTTTGCGTACGGGTCAGCGGCGCATCCAGATAATCTTCAACCACATCATCCCAGGCCAGTGCATCTTCGTGAATGATGGCTTCTGTCACCTCAACAGTCTCGAAAGTCTCTGAATTCTCGGCGACTTCCACGACAGTCTCTTCAGTTGTCGTTTCGTTGGCGAATTGCGTTTCTTCAGCAGGCGCGCGACGCAAAAGCTCACCAATCGGGGTCGTCATGAACTGGACAAATGTCCGCTCACCCGGCCACACTTCCTTACCATTGAAGACGGCACACCCGGACAGGCTCGTCCCGGCCAGCGTCGCAATCATGAATGTCTGAACAAATTTGGTCACGCAGTGGACCTCCCCAGCTGTATCGGACCCACGTCCGACTCAAAGAGGAGTCGTTCAAGAATCGTGCCATGCTTGATGGAGATCAGCCCCGCGACTTGACAGATGGCAGCGCAGACTTCACCGCACCCTTATGACGAAAGAGCATTCTTCTTCATCGCCTGAGCCGAATACTGACTTTGGTCATGGCCCACGTTTGCAAGCCCTTTTCGACGTGGCTCAGCAATATGGGCAGCGATCATTCGAGAATTATGCCCGTATTCGCGGCCTGGCCGAAACCTTGCGAGATGGCTTCTGTGCCTGGCTCTCAGAAGAACCCGGTTGCGTCTTCCTCGTCCCGCCAGAGGGTCGATTTTCGGCCAACAACTACCAATCCGCCGCCTTTTCTGTCGCAGGTAAAGGCTATCTGCCACTGAAACCCATCAGTTTCGGACTGGCTGTGCGGGTTTCCCCTGACAAGGACTTCATGCGTATCAAGGTGACCTGCCGCAAAGAGGGCGACATCATGTATGTACGCCTGGAAAACGGATCCGAGATCGAAGTCTCTCAGCCCCTCAATGAAGATGAGCTTCAGCCGCTTTATGATGCGCTCTACAAGCACCTCATGTCGTTCTTCCAGAACCAGATCGATGACTATGATCACGGGCGTTACGGTCTGCAGGAAATCGGCTTTGATATTCAGCGCATGACAAGCTGATTCTCATAAATAAACCTATGATACGCGTTCAGCCTTGCCCCTTCCCCTTTGGGCAGTGACCCACTAGGTTTATTATGTGACGGCGGGTCAGCCCCCGCGGTTAAGGGGACGCTGAATGGCTGCTTCAATATCCGCTGACGCGGCAACACATTATGCGGCCTTTAGTCTGCCAATTAAACTCGCCCTGATCGGTGTGCTTGGCATTGGGGCGCAATGGCTCGCCTGGCGGCTGCAACGTCCTGCCATTGTGCTGATGGCTTTGGCCGGGTTGATTTTCGGTCCCTTGTTGGGCGCAATTCTGCAGCTCGGACTGCCAGAACAGGTCAACTATTTCATCGGCCTATTCAGGCTTGATCCGATCAATGATTTTGGTGACCTGTACCGCCCGCTGGTCGGTCTCTCAGTCGCAATCATCCTGTTCGAAGGCGGATTAAACTTGCGCTTCCGCGATCTGGGGGATGCGCGGCATGCTGTCCTGCGTATGGTGCTGTTCGGTGGACCTATTGCCTGGATCCTGGGCACAGCGGCGGCCTATTACATTGTCGGCTTACCGCTCATGATTGCCGTGATGGTCGGCGGGCTCTTTGTTGTCACAGGTCCGACCGTGATCATGCCGCTCCTTCGACAAGCACATCTGAAAACACGTCCTGCCAGTGTTCTGAAGTGGGAAGGGATCGTCAATGATCCGGTCGGCGCGCTCTTTGCCGTCATCGGTTATGAGATCATTGTCTTTCAGCTAACAGGTGTCTCAGCCACCGCCATTTTTGGACGGCTGGCCTTCGCCGCCATCTTCGGCATCGTGCTCGGCATTGTCTCCGCCTATATCCTTGCTCGGGCTTTTCAACGGGGTCTTATCCCTGAATATCTAAAGGCCCCAGTGGTGCTGGCCTGGGTTCTCGCTGTCTATGTCCTCTCCAACAAACTTGCGGATGAGACAGGACTTCTGACCGTCACGGCGCTCGGTATGACCATGGCAAACCTACGCTTCGCCGCCCAAGTCGAGATGCGGCGTTTCAAGGAAACGATCACCATCATTCTGGTCTCAGGCGTCTTCGTCATCCTGACGG
>JBCBGR010000282.1:0-3602 GCA_038526555.1 Pseudomonadota bacterium | reverse complement strand
GCTTCACGTCATCATGGCGGTGGAGACGGTTAAACGCCCGCCTCTGACCGGACGAGGAATCGCGAGTGTTTTCGAGACTATTGTTGGAACTCTCGAAGACCACTCTGACTCCGAAAGGGATAATGATCATGTTTGATTTTCTCGAAGACCTTGCTGAACTCTGGAAGAAATCAGCGCCAGTTCTCCTGGCGCTGTTTACCTTCCTTTGGATTTGTTTTTTGCTGACCATCGATCTTATGGAGGCGGCTTTTCACAGCTTTCCTAAATTCTGGCCCAGCGGCGAAACCGAACCCCCTTCTGTGGTTATACACTCGGACCAAGACCCCAGCGCTTGTCGCGAAATTGACGGTATTCGCATTTGCGAACGCGACATTCTGGTAGGGGACGACTGATGATCCGCACAACCAAGCTTTTTCTCGTCACGGCGACGTACGTCGCTCTCGGGTCATCTGCTTCGGTAGAGGCCCAAACGGCTAAAGAGCCTCACGATACGCATATATGCGCGTTTAATGGCCTTACCTATGCTGAACTCGGCGCATCCTATCAGGACGCCTCTCCGGAAGCTCAAGCTGTCATTTCCTGGATCACCCAACAGGCAGGCCTAAGAAATGACTTTGATCTTCATGGCGCGACGTTTGAGCGCTCTCCGATCGCCTTTGCCGCCATACGGCACGGACATCGCCAAATTGTCTATGACGTTGATAAATTCTCGGCAAAGAATGGTGAATTAGCCTGGGAAGACATCGCAATCCTCGCGCATGAAATTGCGCATCATATTAATGGAGATACGGCGCTTCACAAAGCTGACTCTCATGCCAAAGAGCTCACGGCAGATTTCTATGCTGGCATGATCGTCAGACGTCTTGGTGGCACGCGAGAGAATGCCCTCGCTGTGACGAAAATGCTGAGTGAAGAGGGCTCTGAGACCCATCCGCCGCGCAAAGATCGAGAGAATGCGTTTGGTTCCGGCTGGGATCATGCAGATCGTTTGGTCAGGAATGGCCAGTAAAAATGCGTCAGGGGGCGTCACCCGACTGGGACAAGATCTTTGGCTCGGTCGGCCTTACCGATAGCACCCGCCCGGACGCCCTTCCCCGGATCACTATGTTCAAGATTTGGCATCTGTGCCAACTCTTGCAGGTATCGATAGAGCGTGCTTCGTCCGACACCAATCTGTATGGCCACATCCTTCACACACATGCCCAGCCTTAACAAGGTCAGTGCTTCTCTAAGCATTTCTCCATTTATGACAGGCGGTCGCCCTAAAATGACCCCTCTCGCTTTCGCTTCGTTCAACGCTGCTTTCGTTCGTTCTATGATTAAGGCTCGCTCGAAGGCTGCAACTGCACTCAGAATATGAAGAATAAATTCTCCGACTGCATTACTGAGATCGATATGCTCTGTTAGAGAGCGGAAGCTGATCCCGCGATTATGTAGCGTTGTCACCGTATCGACTAAGTCTAACATGGATCGGGCGATACGATCTAATCGCCAGACAATGAGCGTATCTCCCGGCTCCAAGTTTGAAATGACTTCGCGCAGGGCGGGACGTTCCCTGGCCACTCCGCTCACACCCTCATCAACAAAGATGTTTTTCTCGGAACAACCGGCCTCCTTCAATGCCGCGATTTGAAACCCGACATTTTGTTCGGGCGTTGAGACACGCGCATAGCCGTAGAGCATCAAGCCTTCCCCTTCTTGGTGACAACAAAATCTGATGAAAGTCGTCGCTGAGAGCCGTCTTTATCGTCCCAAAACCCTTCGTTTTTGGGACATACTTTTCTCCAGAGCTTCGTACTTGTTGAACCTACATAGGGTTCCAACTTTCATCGTGGTTTCACCATAACCAGGACAATCCCTTTAAGGAAGGAATGCGGGACTTTGGCATACCATCGTATGCATTGCAGGCTGGACACTGTGGATTGCGTCTCCTGTCCTCGCTCAAGAGCCAGGGAATGTTCATCCAGAAATAGGGACCAAGCCTCCCAAAGAGCTATTAGCTGCCGATATTCTGGCATTGCCAGAACTCGAGCGACAAGCGTGGATTCATGGGGCTGTATCGCTAACGGCCCATGCGATTGGTCTGTACAATCAGAAGCGATCAGGTTGTGTTGTTGCGTGGTACTTCAAGGGCAATGGCAAAGATGTAATCGACTTAGCGCTTCGTGAATACGCCAGTCGAAACGCGACTTCGATTGTCATTGCTTCAGTGACAAATGCTTGTCCTTAAACTTAGCCAGGAACAAACATGTCCATGTCTAAATTGCTTACCTGAGTGACCGCGGGTTTTGTTTCAGGGGATGACAGCTCTGGTGAGTGAATAATCTCATCAGCGCGATCTAGCTCTTTCGCAAAGTCCCGAAGTTTGGGTTCACCCGGCGGGTTATCGGGGTCGCTCATCCGGCCACGGATCGGATCAAGTGTGTCTGTCTGTATGCGTGCGAGATCATCTCGGCGAATAATGGCGATGCGGTAGTCGTCGTATCGTGTTGCATTATCAGGGATAGTGCTGGGATTGGGCGCATCTTTCGGATCAACGGGGCTTCCATCCGCATAGACAAATCTGTCCTCAGTTACAAAAATCATGCGCCCATCTTCTGAGCGCATGGCATTAGCTTCTAGTCGTTCAATGTCTTCGGCGTTCTCAAGAATGGCGTGGTCAAGCCTGTCCTGCGTCTCGTGCACCCTTTCCCAGATGTGATCATAAAGACGGCGATAGCTCTCCTCTTGAAGCGCGATTTGCAGGGCGGTCATCTTGGCCGCATCTGACGCTTTGACTTGGCGCATTTGCGCGTCTTGTCTCTCTTTGATGTGAGACGCACCATTCCCGACAACGGCACCACCAGCGACGGCTATCGCCTTACGCGCCAGTTCAAGTTTATTGAGCTCAACAGACCCATCATCGGAGAAGATATTCACGGCGAACCGCCGTTCTGGGTCCAGCCATTCCTTAAATTTTCAATCATAGCTCCTTTGATAAACATATGAATATTATACGTTTTTGACTTTAAGATTTGGTTAACTATGCTCTGAGCGGGGAATCGGAAGGGTTCACAAGAGTTCTGCCATCCCGATCATCTGTTCCAAAACAGATGACAGCCATCTTCACCACTGATGACGACAAGGTCATTGATTTCGAGGTCCCGCGCAAAGGCTTGGTAATCGATATAAGGCCTCAACCCTTCAGGGATCGTGAAGCATTCCTCTAGGTGACATTCAGCAAATTCTGCGACACTATCAAAGCGACCGATATAGCGCTCATTTAATGCCTCTTTTGCGTCATCAATGGAGCCATAATAACCGATGAGGCTTGCGCCGAGAGAGCCATGATCTTTGAAGAAAGCTCCGAATTTCGCGACACTTTCAAAGCTGGAAAACTCCGTCAGGCGAAAACCGTAAAACCCTTCATAGTCATGGATCGTCCATTCTTCCGCCACCTCAGTTGGGGAATTGGTAAGCATTTGCTTCACCTCATCCCAAATAGCCTCTTCATCCTGTGTGGCATCGATCCATTTGCCGTGTAGTATGCCGTTATTGTAACTCGCAAGACAGGCAACATAGATTCTAGTCTCTCCCTGATATTCCATCGTTTTTCCTTTCCG
>JBCBGR010000281.1:0-3635 GCA_038526555.1 Pseudomonadota bacterium | reverse complement strand
TACATTCATGTCACAGTGCACCTGCTGAGGTGCGCCGACCATCAAATCGAATGGCTCTCAGGTGCTCTTGCTAAAAACGGTATCAAGCGACCAAGGCGCTTCACCGCCAAAACGATCAATAAGGTGATCGACCAACGCCCGAACCCGCCGTGGCATATGCCGATTGGGCGACCAGACCGCGTAAAGGCTGGGCGCATCGAATATGTAGTCGGTGAGAATTGGAACAAGCTGTCCGGCTCGGACGGCATCGCACAGGATGAAGTCCGGTTGTATCGTCACGCCTAATCCAGACACTGTTGCATCTCTGAGAAAATCACCATTACTGGCGCGCATGATCGGATTGAACTGGATGGCCCCCTTCGTGCCGTCCGGCGCTTTGTAGGGCCAGCTTTGTCCGCGGCGTAGGCCATAGCGCAGCTCTGGCGCATCTGTCAGATCAGCGGCCGTCTCAATCGGGCCGTTCTTTTCCAGCCAATCCGGTGATGTGGCGCAGACCATGCGCACATTACCGAGTTTTCGCGCGATTAGCGCGCTATCGTCCAAACGACCAATCCGAACCGCCAGGTCAAATCCTTCTGCGACCAGATCAATGCGGCGATCCGAGAAATCAATGTCCAGACGGATATCGGGATGATCCGTTTGGAAATCGATCAGAACAGGGCCCAGTTGCGACAGTCCGAAAGAGAGTGGCGCCGCGATCCGCACCGGACCTGCCAGCGCGCTTTCCGCGCCACTCGCCTCATCTTCCATCTCACGCCAGGCCCGCAGCAATTCCTGAGCGCGCATATGATAGGCACGACCCGCTTCTGTGAGGGAGAGTGTACGCGTCGAGCGATTGAGCAAAGTTGCGCCCAGGCGGCCTTCAAGAGACTTGAGCCGACGCGAAACCGCAGACTTATCAATGTCCAGCGCTTTGGCCGCGCCCGTAATACTGCCGGCCTCCACCGTGCGAACAAACATCTCAGCTTCTGTAAAACGATCCATTTGTTGCGAATAGAACAACAATCACTTGCCAACAAGAGAGCTTATTAAGGGACGCAACAACAGCTAGATGAGGATCAACACAAACGGAGATTATCTCATGACTGCACCGCTTAATATTCTTCGCGTCGATAGCTCAGCCCGCCACGAAGGCTCTGTCAGTCGCGAACTGGCCGACATTTACATTGACCGCTTGGCCGAAACGCGCCCTGTGCGCGTTGAAACACGCGATGTGAGCCAGCCTCTGCCTGTCGTCACAGGCGAATGGATTGGCGCGAACTTCACACCCGAAGATGACCGTTCATCAGAGCAAAAGGCTATCCTCGCCACATCCAATACGCTGGTCGAGGAACTGAAGCGCAATGACGTTATTGTTCTGAGCGTGCCGATCTACAACTTCAACATCCCAGCCGCCCTGAAGCTCTGGGTCGACCAAGTCGCACGAGCAGGTCTGACCTTCCGCTACACGGAAAATGGCCCTGTCGGCCTCTTAGAAGGCAAACGCGCTGTCATACTCGTCGCCTCAGGCGGCACGCCTGTTGGCAGCGAGATCGACTTCGCGACGCCTTATCTGAAACACGTACTCGGCTTTCTAGGCATTCATGAGGTCGACATTGTTGCAGCTGACCAGTTGATGGCCAGCGGCGAAGAGAAAATCGAACAAACCAAAGATCAGGTCCGCGCACTCGCTGCGTAACAAACCTTAAGAAAGGATATGACCATGACACGACGTACAGCCATCGCCACAGCTGCGGCTGCCACGGCAGCCCCAGTCATGGCGTCACAAACAAATACTCCCCTCGCCTCTGGCCTGACTTTGCGACCAGCTGAAGCACGCGGCAAAGCCGACCATGGCTGGCTCCGCTCCGCTCACAGTTTCTCATTCGCGAATTATTTCGATCCCAACCATATGGGGTTTGAAAGCCTTCGCGTCATCAATGATGACTGGGTCGCGGGTGGCGGTGGGTTCCCCATGCACCCGCACCGGGACGCGGAGATCTTCTCCTACGTGCTGGATGGCGGACTGCAACACCGCGATTCCATGGGCAATGGGTCCACCGTCTATGCCGGCGGCGTTCAATATATGAGCGCAGGGTCTGGCGTGACTCATAGCGAATTTAACCCGTCACAGACGGATCCGATGCAGTTCCTGCAAATCTGGCTGATCCCGAATGTAGAAGGCGCAGAACCGCGCTATGACACAATGGACCTCTCACCAGAGGATAAGAATGGTCAGCTCAAGCTGTTCCTGTCACCTGATGGTCGCGATGGCTCGATGACCATTCGCTCGGATGCGGACATTTATGCCGCGACCTTGAATGGCGATCAGGCGATTGATCATGAGATGGGCGAAGGAACCCGCGCTTGGGTGCAAGTTGCTCGTGGATCCGTCACTGTGAATGGCGAAGCGCTGCGTCGCGGTGACGGCTTGGCCATCACACAGTCCGGACGGATTGAATTCCGGGACGGTGACAATGCTGAACTCATCTATTTTGAGTTCAAAAGCGCCTAAAACATTGACCCCGGTCTTTTATAGGCCGGGGTTTTTCCTCTAAGGGACACGTCATGAAACTCTACACCATGCCCGGAACCTGCGCGCTGGCCTGCGTGATCGCAATCGCTTGGGAGGGTGCAGACATTGAGGTCGTGAACCTCGCTTATGGTGACCACAAGAAAAGCGATTACCTCTCCATCAATCCGCGCGGCCAAGTCCCAGCGCTGGTTTTTGATGATGGGGAAGTCCTAACGGAAGCCGTCGCGATTCTCGGCTATATTGGCGCAGCCTTTGGGGGTGAAAGTGACGACTATGCCCCGAACAAACCCAAGGGTTATCGGGAGGCTGAAGCCCTCTCCTACCTCTCCTCAGAAGTTCATGCGGCCTTCAAAGGACACTTCCATCCCGGCACTTACGCAGACACGCCGCAGACGGAAAAAATTGTCCGCCATAAAACTTATGCCAGGCTCGACGGCTATTTCGGCTATCTGAACGATTGGATCAGCGACACGGACAGCCCATGGCTATTGGAAGAGCGCTCTTACGCGGATGCCTACCTCTATATCGTCATGCGCTGGATCGAACGCACACCGCTGAAGTTGGAAGATTATCCAAACTTGCTCAATCATCAGAAAATGATGGAACAGGATGAAGGCGTTCAGAAAGCCCTGAAACTGCAAGGCATGAAGCCCGCCCAATCGTAGCTTATGCGGTCTGACGCGCCGCTTTCTTTTTTTGCAACATCGCCAAGGCAATCCCACCGAGGATAATCGCGCTCGCAACGGTAAACCGCACCGAAAGCGCTTCACCCAAAAAGAGAATGCCGCCCATCGCTGCGAGTGGCGGCACGGAGAGCTGCAACAAGCCGGCCCGGTTGGCCGAGAGCGATGGCAGGACAGCGTACCAAATCGCGTAGCCGAGCCCTGATGTGATCGCACCTGACACACAAGCCCACAGCAAGCCCTCTGGTGTGACAAACAACGCCGTATCGAACAAAGGCGAAGCCCCGATCCATACCGCAAACAAGATAAAGGCAATCCCACTCGCCCGAATAAAGTTCGCCCCGGTCTGCGCCGTCGGATTCAGGGACCTACGACCCAGTAGCGAATAAATGCCCCAACTGATCCCCGAGCCAATCATGGCCAAGACAGCCAGCGGC
>JBCBGR010000280.1:0-3651 GCA_038526555.1 Pseudomonadota bacterium | reverse complement strand
CCCAGACACATACTTCCAGCCCCATACCCATTTTGGGGGTGAAGAAATCCTCGTATTGCAAGGGATGTTTTCTGATGAAACGGGTGACTACCCAGCCGGGTCTTGGCTGCGCAGTCCACACATGTCCCGTCACACGCCTTTTTCAAAAGAGGGTTGCCTTATCTATGTGAAAACGGGACACCTCCCAACTGAAACCCAAACGTATGAAAAAGAAAAGGAATTCTCATGATCGGATATGTCACCATTGGTGTCCGGGATATGGACACGGCGAAAAAGTTCTACACAGAGCTGACTGGGCAAAAGGTCCTGTTTGATGGCGAAAGAATTGCTTTCATTGGTGAGACGATGGGCGGGCCGAATATTGCGGTTTGCATTCCTTATGACGAAAATGATCCGCATCCGGGCAATGGCAATATGATCGCCTTGCGCGGCGGCAGCCAAGAAGGCTGTGACGCGCTCTACAAGAAAGCGATTGAACTGGGCGCGACTTGCGACGGCGAACCGGGATCACGCATTCCGGGCCAGTTTTACGGGGCCTACGTAAAGGATGCAGACGGTAACAAAATCTGCTTCTACGACTTTAGCTGAGCCTAACCGCCCGGCGTGTAGTAAGTCGGCGCGCCGGGCCCGACAGGCAGGTCGAGGCCAAAGGTCCAGAGGACGAAGAAGCTGATCCACGCGATTAGGAAGAAGATCGTGTAGGGCAGCATCATGGCGATGAGGCCGCCCACACCGAGGTTGCGGTCATAACGCGCGGCCCAAGCGAAGATGAGACCGAAATAGCTCATCATCGGGGTGATGATATTCGTCGAACTATCGCCGATCCGGTATGCCGCCTGAATAACTTCGGGTGAATAGCCGACCAGCATCAGCATGGGCACGAAGATCGGGGCGGTCACCGCCCATTGCGCAGACGCGGAACCCAGCGACAAATTAATCACGGCGCACATCAGGATGAACAGGACAAAGACGAGCGGGCCGGACAGCCCACTATTTTCGATAAACTCGGCCCCCGTGACTGCGAAGATTGCGCCGAGGTTAGTCCAGCCAAAGAAGGCCACAAATTGCGCCGCAAAGAATACGAGCACGATGTAAAGGCCGAGTGAAGAGAGGGCATCCGCCATCCCGTTAATCATGTCGCGATCCGTCTTCATCGTCCCGACGACCCGGCCATAAGTGTAGCCAAGCACCATAAAGAAGATCAGGATCCAGACGACGAAGCCGTCAAAAAAGGGACTATCCATCCGGTCGCCTGTATCGGGATTTCGGAAGACGCCCCATTCCGGGATGAGCGTGAAGGTCATCAGGCCCAATACACCGAGCAGCGCCACGCCCGCCCAGCGCAGACCTTTTTTCTCAAGCGGGGACACCTCCTCCATCATGCTCTTATCGAGCACCGCCTCCTCAGCGCGCGAGCTGTCATATTCGCCCAGTTGAGGCTCCACGATGAAGATTGTGACCAGCGACCCGATGAGCGTGATCAGGAAGGTCGAAGCGAACATGAAGAAGTAATTATCCGTCGCAATTACGGAGTAGGTCGGGTCGATCAGCTGAGCGGCTTCTTCCGTAATCCCGGCGAGGAGCGGATCAATCGTGCCGATCAACAAGTTGGCACTATAGCCGCCTGAGACGCCGGCAAAAGCCGCAGCCATTCCCGCCAGCGGGTGACGGTCGAGCGCGTAAAAAATCGCTGCGGCCAGCGGGATTAGGACGACATAACCAACTTCAGAGGCGGTGTTTGAAATGATCCCGGCAAAGACGATGGCGACTGTGACGAGATGTTTCGGCGCGCCGAGCACAAGGCTGCGGACGGCGGCTGAGAGAAGCCCGGATTTCTCCGCCACGCCGACTCCGATCATGGCCACAAGAACGACGCCGAGCGGGGCGAAGTTGGTAAAGTTATCGACAATATTGACGAAGATGCGCCGCAGCCCGTCCCCGTTCATCAGGCTGACCGCCCGGATCATACCGTCATCGGCGACACCCGGTGCGCCAGCTGGGCGAGGATCGACCACAGCCAAACCCGCCCAGCCTGCAATGCCGGAAATGATGACGATCAGGACGGCAAGATAAAAGAAAAGCGTGACCGGGTGCGGCAGGAGGTTACCCAACCATTCCACCCCATCAAGGAAGCGAGCAAAAGCATTCTTTTTAGGGGTGGGGGCAGGCCTGTCCGTCATAGTATCCGGAAGACCAGTCTTTGCCCCCCATGTCCAGCGTTACACTGAATTTGTGTCTCAGGCTTTGTGTTTGCTTAGCTCTTCAGCGCAAACGTTACCATGGTGATCAGATCTTTCGGGTCGGTATCTTGCGGCGAGTTTCCGTAGGTTTCAAACGGATGATAGCCCTTCTGCACCTTCAGCTCTTTTGATCGGATCATATTGTGCAGCGTCGACCAGGCATTGCCAAGATGTTCATAAGGTCCGACATGTCCGAGCGTATACATGCGGCTCGCGGCCTGTGAGCCTGTGATGAAATCGTCGGGCAGATTTTCTGGCTTGTCCACGTAAGGCACGGCGGCGGTATATTCGCAACGCCCCTTTACCGGGTTGAAGTCGTGATAGATGCAGAACATGCTTTCGGGCCTGAGGCCATGTTCCGCCGCCCAAGGGCCAAGCCGCTCAAAATCTTCCTTCATCAGCTGCGGCATGGCCTCAAGCGAGCAGGCGCGGCGGATGCCGAGATAGGTGCAGCCGTCATAGTCCCATTCGCCTTTGAAGTTCAGCTTGGAATGAATTTTGCCATCTTCGACATAATCTTTGAGGAGGTTGAGCCCCCGCTCATAATCCATGCCAATGAAGCCCTCCATCATCCGCTTCATGAAGAACAGGAAGAACGGGAGCTGGCTGTCCATCGTCCAGGTCACTTCTGTGCCACCGTCCACCTCGCGCAAGTCCATGCCGACTTTGGCTGTGGATTTGAACGGTTTCAGGAAGGTCAGGTCATAACGCGCCGATTGGTTCTCGACGCTGTCGGTGATCGCCATGTGGCCCTCACCGACACGTTGGCCTTCCCAGCGATAGGACCGTTTATCGTCCGCGACTGTGACCGTCGCTTCCGGTTCCATCATCAGCCAAGGCGACCAGACTTCCCACTGATCCATCTGAGCAATCGCCGGAAAGACCTTCTCCGGCGCGGCGTTAATGATTTTCGAGCGTGAAACGTGAGTTTTCGGCATGGCAGGTCCCCTTTATGGGGAGTTTAAAAAGCTATTTCACTTCTGGCGAGTCCTTTTAAGAATTTTGGGCGGACGTTTCTATCGTCTCCTACCTTCCATGAATTTCTTTATATCAAATCTAAGACCAGCTACTCCTGGTTTGATTTCAAAGGCTTCAACAAATCTAGAGGTTAGGTTCCTTTGCATTCCTCGGAAATCATATTTGCTGGCTCTCAAAGAATTCAAAGCCAATCCATTCCTAATGTCCTCAAAAAAATCTTCGATAAGTCTGATGAATTGAACTTCGTCATCACCAAACTGATCCAACGGTATCATTATCAGGTCTTCAAGCCCCGCAGGTGATGGTTGGTGTGCTGGTGGCCAATCTTTGTTACCTTGCTCAGTACTGAAGTAATCGGGATGGGTTTTTGTTATTAGAATTCCTGGAAGAAGATGCTCGCTGTCAATGTCTCCGAACCTATGCCAGCTCAGAA
>JBCBGR010000279.1:0-3696 GCA_038526555.1 Pseudomonadota bacterium | reverse complement strand
GCTTGAAAGTCATGAATGCGCAGCAAATTAATGGGCTGAACGCTCTGGCCGCCGTTGCGACCGAGACATCATCCGTTGAGAGAAGTTCAGCGCCCATTTCTGAACGTCCAATGCGTCCGCCGGCATTAATGCGCGGACCTAAGACAAAGCCGGAATGGTAGCTCGTGAAGGGTGGTTCGGCTTTCGCAACGGCGGCCAGAGCGTTCAGCCCATTAATTTGCTGCGCATTCATGACTTTCAAGCCTTGCCGAACCAGTGTTCGGTTCAAACCCGTCATGGGCACAACATCACAAATGGTGCCGAGCGCCGTCAGTCCGAGAAGCCCGCGAATATCCAGTTGAGGTGATAGCCCCCGCGCCTTCGCGGCTCTGTTTAAGGCGACGACGAGCATGAAGGAAACTCCGGCCGCTGCGAGATATCCCAAGCCGCTTTCATCATCCGGTCGGTTCGGATTTACAATGGCCTTGGCGGGCGGCAAGCCATCCATCAAGTGATGGTCAATGACTACCACAGGAAGGTTGATTTCGGCAGCGCCGTTTAAGGCGTCATGAGCGGCCGCCCCACAATCCAATGTCACGACTAAGTCAACGCCCTCAGATTTCAGTTTCTCAAAGGCCTTTCTCGAAGGCCCATATCCATCCCGAATGCGATCGGGCACATGGAGGCCAAATTCATAGCCAATTCCTCTGCCCCAACGGATCAATTGCGCGGCAGACGTGCCGCCATCCACATCATAATCCGAAAAAAGGGTAACGCGCTGACCGTGCTGGATGGCATCCAGAATCAAGTCTGCTGCGAGATCCATATCCGTGAGGATAGACGGGTCCGGCAGGTCATTCTTCAAAGACGGGTTGAGGTAGCGTTCCGCTTCCCCGCCTTCTACTCCTCGGCCGGCGAGCAGTGCGGACTGGACATACTCCAGACCTGATGTCTGACTCACGGCTTTGATAGCCTCTTCAGAGGCTCTCGCTAGCCATTTGCGACCTAAAACGGATCTCTCAACCCCGAGAACGGGGCGCGGATCACTCATGCGGTCTTGCTCGGCGTGTAAGGACGCGACGACCGTAATTTCTGTACCGCATTGTCCACGGAGTTCATAACGAGAGTGTGCGTTTCTGCCCGGCCATTCCGGATTTTAACACCATCCAGCAGAGACCCTTGTGTCACACCTGTCGCCGAGAAAATTGTCGGGCCCGCAGCGAGGCCCTCCAGATCATAGATGGTATCCAGATCATCAATCCCGACGCGACGGGCACGCCCGACTTCATCCTCATTGCGGAAGTGCAAGCGACCCAACATCTGTCCGCCAATGCAGCGCAGTGCCGCTGCTGCCAGAACACCTTCAGGCGCCCCGCCCTGCCCAATATACATGTCGGTCTGGGTTTCAGGGTCCGTTGTGCTGATCACGCCTTGGACGTCGCCATCCGTGATCAAACGAACACGGGCATTAATATCGCGCAGGCTTTCAATGATGTTCGCATGCCGCGACCGATCCAGAACGCAAACTGTAATCTCTGACGGACTCACGCCCTTCGCCTTAGCCAGTCGTTTCACATTGGCGGCAGCGCTATCGTCAATGTTGATAATCCCTGCCTCATAACCGGGGCCAATCGCGATCTTGTCCATATAGACATCCGGAGCGAAAAGCAGGCCACCCTTCGGCGCAAAGGCCATGACTGCCAAGGCATTCGCCATTGCTTTCGCGGTCAATGTTGTGCCTTCCAACGGATCAAGCGCGATATCGATTTCTGGTCCTGAACCCTTTCCAACTTCTTCGCCAATATAGAGCATTGGCGCTTCGTCACGCTCACCTTCGCCAATCACGATACGACCACGAATGGCCATGGCATTCAGGCCGCGCCGCATGGCGTCTACCGCCTTTTGATCAGCGGCCTTTTCTTGCCCTCGGCCGACCATTTCGGAGGCGGCAATGGCGGCTTGTTCTGTCACAAGCGCCGCCTGCACTGCGAGTGCGGCAGAAAAATCGGATTGGCTCATCTTTGGCCCCAAAGATCGTCGATACGAAAGCATCGATTCGTTGAAGATTACGGGTGTCTTTTACTCGGCTACGGCAGGGCTGTCGCGTTGCATCATTTGTTTTATATTGCGTGCGGCCTGTCGAATACGCTGCTCATTTTCAACCAGCGCGATCCGGACATAACCTTCGCCATTTTCACCAAATCCATTGCCTGGAGACACGGCAACGCTGGCATTTTCCATCAGGTATTTGGCGAATTTCAGCGAACCCATGCCTTTATAGGCCTCAGGCAAAGGTGCCCAAGCGAACATGGAAGCTTCTGGTGCCGGAATGTCCCAGCCTGCACGCGCGAAGCTTTCAACCATGACATCGCGCCTCGACCGATAAATGGCGCGAGCATGCTCAACCGGATCCTGCGGTCCATCCAAGGCTGCACAGGCAGCGACCTGGATCGGCGTAAAAGCCCCATAATCGAGATAGGATTTCACGCGCGTCAGCGCCGCCACGAGTTTTTCATGCCCAACAACAAACCCCATGCGCCATCCGGCCATGGAATAAGTCTTGGACAAGGAAATCGTTTCAACAGTAAGGATATCGTGAGCCCCTTTGACCTCAAAAATTGAATGAGGTGGATCGGAGTAATAGATTTCTGAGTAAGCTAAGTCCGATAAGATGATGATATCATTGGCTTTCGCAATCGAGACGATCTCTTCGTAGAAAGACAAATCGCAAGTCATACCTGTTGGGTTGGACGGGAAACACACAACGATCGCGAGCGGTTTTTTCTCGTCCGTCTCAAGCGCAGCTTTCACGCCCGCCAGGTAATCTTCAGCCGTGATGGCCGGGATTCCTTTGATGGTCGCACCCGCAATGATGAAGCCATAAGCGTGCAGCGGATAAGACGGATCCGGCGCGTAAATGATGTCGCCCGGCGCGGTAATGGCTTGCGCAAGGTTCGCAAAGCCCTCTTTCGAGCCCATCGTTGCAATGACCTCTGAATCTGGGTCGAGGTCCACATCAAAGCGGCGCTTATAATATCGAGCACAGGCTTGGCGCAGGCCTTTAATACCGCGCGACGCAGAATACCCCGTCACCCGTGGCTTTTGCACGGTCTCGATCAGTTTTGCGATAACGTGTGGCGGCGTCGGCAGATCAGGATTCCCAAAACCGAAGTCGATAATATCAGCCCCACCGCTTCGAAGCTCGGCCTTCAGCTTATTCACCTCGGCGAAGACGTAAGGCGGTAGTCGCTGGATGCGATAGAATTCCTCGCGGAATGTTTTGTCAGGAACAGGATAATTCATGACGGATCGTCCGCTTTATAGCTTTTAGTCGCCGCTCGCGCGGCTTCAAACTGGGCGTTAAATTCTTCTTCGCTCAGGCTGGGCGCCGCTTCAGGCGCATCTGGTAGGTCATAGAGCTGCTGCATATCACGGGCGGTGGCATCCCATTCAGCCGCGTTGCGAACGTCAGTCGGAACCTCAGGGGTTTCTTCAGGTCGCGGGTAGGATGGGTCCAGTTGGGCGACGTCTTCGCTAAAGTCTGACTCCCCCATGAAGTTGACTTCAGGGAGGTTGATGTCTCGCACATCAAATGTCGAGCAAGCCGCCAGCGCGGCGCTCATCAATGATACCAAGACAATGCGTTTCGCGTTCATAACCACTTGCTACCTCATCTTCGAACCATCAGCCAGCCTCATTCCCATAAACGGGAATGAG
>JBCBGR010000278.1:0-3718 GCA_038526555.1 Pseudomonadota bacterium | reverse complement strand
ACGGCGACCTAAACACCCAAGTGACCTTCTCAGACGAACCCGAAGGCACGCACCGCAAGTACGAATATGTCTGGCGAGACACCATCTGATAGCTGTCTGTGTCGAGCCAGACATATTCGTACTTGCGGTGCGTGCCTTCGGGTTCGTCTGAGAAGGTCACTTGGGTGTTTAGGTCGCCGTCTGGGCCGACAATGCCCCAACCTGTGCCCAAGCGTCTCTCTCCGAAATGAGACAAGTGGCGGACCAGTCGCTCTTTGCTATGTTCCATGACCCAGAATATCTGGCCCTTGAAACCATTCGCATCGACAGCGCAGGAGACACTGTTGATCGTCTGGCTAGTACATACAGTGATATGGTTAGGGATGGTGAGGGTTTCGACTGTTTCACCGTCCCAAACCTGCTGGAACTGATCATCTTTCAGCGTCCAAGTCCCGACAAATTGTTCAAAGGGTACGGATGGTTCTGGTGGTGCAACTGAGGGTGAGGCCATTGCGAGTGATGTGCTGGCAATCGCAAGAGCGAGCGGTGCGCTAAGACGAAGCGGTTTTGTTATCATAATGTCCCCTTAAACGAAAAAAGGCGACAGATCATGATCTGTCGCCCTCTCAGTAAATCATATGCCCCTAAAGATTATCTGACACCCACAAAGAAGGTCTGACCATCCCGTTCCAAGACGAGTGCATAAGGTCCGTCATTGTCTTGAATGAGGTCTTCAAAGTCACGCAGGTTGCTAATTTCTGTTCGGTTGATCTCGCGAATAACGTCGCCGCGGCGCAGGCCGGAGCGGAAGGCGCGGGAGCCGGGACGAACGCTGGAGATGAACACGCCAGCGTCACCGTCGCGCAGGTCGAGGTCATCCGGGATATCCGTGATGGTCGCACCAGAGAAGCTTTCCATGGATGGGATATCGTCTTCGGCGCTGGCATCCAGTACGTCGCGTTCTTCCTCAATCGCCTCAACGGTGATCCGGGTCGTCCGGCGACGATTATCTCGTAAGTATGTGATGTCCGCCGTTGTTCCTGGAGTGAGAAGACCGACGGCGTTGCGCAGGTCATCACTGTCTTCCATGTCTTCACCGTTAAAGGCGATAACGACGTCACCATCTTCCAGTCCTGCTTTCTCTGCAGGGCTGTCCTCAACCACGCTCTGGATTAGAGCACCTTTCACACTTTGAAGGCCTAAGCCATCACGCAATTCTGGTGTTAAATTACCGATCAGGACGCCAATACGGCCGCGACGGACTTCGCCAAATTCGACCAGCTGATTTATGACATTGCGGATGGTGCGTGTTGGGACAGCAAACCCAATCCCGGCGCTGGACCCGGAGCGGGAAATGATGGCGGTGTTAATGCCGATCAGCTCGCCCTTGGAATTGACGAGCGCCCCGCCACTATTGCCCGGATTAATGGCAGCATCTGTCTGGATATAGTTCTCATAACGATCGCCACCGCCCGCGCGGTTTTCACGGCCCAAGGCAGACACGATCCCGCTGGTGACTGTCGACGACAGACCAAACGGGTTGCCAACCGCGATGACATAGTCGCCGACCATGACGTCATCTGCTTCCGCAATGGCGAGGTCTTGAAGATTGCGTGCGTCGATTTTCAAGAGCGCCAGATCCGTTTGTGGGTCTGCGCCGACAACTTCCGCGAAGAACTCGCGGCGGTCTTCCAGACGCACTTCAATTTCGTCCGCACCTTCGATGACGTGATTGTTCGTGATGATCAGCCCTTCGCTCGCATCCACGATCACGCCTGAGCCCAGACCGGCGCGCGGGCGCTGGCTTCGCGGTGACTGGCCGAAGAAGCGCTCGAACATTTCCAGACGCTCATCGTCCACATCCGGTGTACGGCGTTCTGTGACTGTATTGATCGACACGACGGCAGGCGTGACTTGCTCCAGCAGCGGGGCCATCGTGATCACGCCGCGGCGCGAGTCATAGGTCATGGCAGTGTTGTTGCTGTTGCCGAATAGCTGAACTGGCTGGAAAGCGGGTGTCGCTGGCTGGCTGTCGCTAAAGACCTGGCTGACAGCGACAGGGGCCGTCACAAGGCCGATGGCCGCAACGGATAAAATAAGGGCTTTCTTCATGAGAGCAGGCTCCGAAAACAAACGGTCGTAATGTTATGGAAAGATATGGACCGGTTTGCCAATCTCGCAAGCCTGCAGGTCAGAAGGTGGACGAGGTTTAAGACAGATGAATTGAAGGTGAGCGAAATGTGTGCTCAAATCATGGCTCGACCCAGGTAGGTGTAGAGTTCCGGCATCAGGTTAGGGGACCCGCAAGCGACCAATCGTGGGCCATCTTTCGGGTTGCCGCCATGCCAGTCTGTGATGACACCGCCTGCGCCGATCACGACAGGCATGAGCGCGCGGACATCGCAAGGCTTCATGCCGCCTTCGATCACAAGGTCCATTCGTCCTTGGGCAAGGAGGACATAGCCGAATGCGTCCAATCCGAGCCGGGAAAAGGCGACGCCACTCTGGATGATTTTATAGGCGGCCAGCTCGCCCGGGCCGAACATGCCAAAGGGCTGAGTGCAGCCGAGTCGGGCTTCTGAGAGGGTCTCGATATGGCGAACGTTGAGCGGTTCCGTTGTTTCGTCATCGTAAATGAGTTCGGCTTTCGGCTCTTTCGAGAGATCACCGAGGGCGCGCAGACCCAAAGCGGGTAGGTCGATCAGACCTAGGACTGGTTCACCATGTATAGAGAGAGCGATCAGCGTGCTCCAGACAGGGACGCCCGCCACAAAACCGCGAGTCCCATCGATTGGGTCGAGGGTCCAGGAAAAAGCGTTGGAGCCCGCGTGGTCTGGCCATTCTTCCCCTTCAATAGAGTCGTCGGGGAACTGTTTCAGGATCAATTTGCGAAGGACGTCCTCTGCATCAATGTCGGCTTGGGTGACCGGGTCATAGCCTGTTTCGGCCTTATTGTCGGCGGCGACACCGGATCGGAAGAGGGGGAGCGTGATCTTTCTCGCGGCAGATGAGAGGGCGTCGAAGAAAGCCCGACGTGCGGCTATGGCAGAAAGCTCATCATCGCTCAGATCAGGAAAATGCGAGGCGGTCTGGGACATGCCCGCCGCCTAAGGGCTTGCGCCAACCAGCGCAAGCCGGGGGCTTAAGGCTATTGTGCGACGAGGCGTAGCGCTGGCTTGGTCGCGGTCTCCAAGGACTTGGCGAGATCCAGCAGGTGCTTCCGCGGGCCTTCGCCCATCGCGTAGTAGGCGCGGACCAGATCCATCGTCTCTTTCTTGGACAGAACGTCAGAGGCGATGTGACCTGTTTCTTCAACGCCGCCATAGCCGTTCCGCTCTGACAGGCCTTCGTAGAAATATTGAACCGGGACGGAGAGGGCTTCTGACAACTCAAACAGACGCGCGGCAGAGACGCGATTGGCCCCACACTCATATTTCTGGATTTGTTGAAAACGGATGCCGACCTGTTCGGCCAGAGCTTGCTGCGTCAGACCGAGCAGACGGCGGCGGCGGCGCAGACGCTTGCCAACATAAAGATCAATATCGCTTGTCATGAGGCATGTCCTTTTTCGTAAGTCTCGCCTCACAAGAGAGCAATCGCCGTGCCAACCCCGGTGGGTTGTTCGCCTAAAACGGGATTTTTTTGAAATTTCTTCAGATTTTTCGCCTTTTGAGGCCAAATAGGTGCCAAAATAGGCGATTATTGAGCCGCCAAAGCCTCTGGCGCGCGCCGTTCGATT
>JBCBGR010000277.1:0-3767 GCA_038526555.1 Pseudomonadota bacterium | reverse complement strand
CGTTCATAATTGTTGCCTACTATTTGATTAATTTGAATCGGCTAAGGCTTCTCATATTTTGTATAGGAACGGCCCTTGTTGTAGGCGTGTTAATTCAAATTACCTTTCCCTATGACGCATTTAAGCTTGAACCAAGTGCGGAGTACTTTGTTAAAGGATATCTCGAAGAATTTTTTCGGTCTTTAATACTTTATGTTGCGATAATAAAAATCTTTAGGACTCCAGTGTTTGTTCTGACGACATCAGCATTAGTTTATGGCTTCCTCGAGATAATGATGTACAATCAATCATTCTTACAGGGCGTAATTCATTGTGCTTTACCAAATTCTGGGTGCGAAGGAAGCTATTTTGCGGATGCATTAAAAAATGACGTCATCTTGCTTGCACTTGCCATAACTAAGTCTGCAATACATTTTTTACTTTTATTTCTATCATATTATGCATTGAGACGCTCAATTATTTTATTTGCCTTATGCGGGCCGCTTCTTCATGGCATACTGAATTTCCTTATTGTCTCCGCAGGCGCAGGATTATGATAAAATTCATGTGGTTGCACGCATTCTTATTTATTTACCTTTAAATTTGAAGATAAGAATATTGCAAAAGTAGGTGGTAATCCTAATTTTCATAAATTCAAAGACGATGTGTTTTAGCCCTTGGATATTGGGCTACAATCGGAAACACATCATATATAGCTATGCAGAATTCCGAGGGGATGGCGATGATTAGATCAATAACTAAGCACGAATTTAAGACCGTATCAGGCGGACAGAGCGACCCCTTCGGCCTCGCTGGCCCATTCCACGGCCTGCGGCTACGAAACGGCCCGCAGGAAGAGACTATTTTCCAGTGGGAAGCGCTGCTGCGGAACATTCAGTCACACGATGAGAATGACTTCGAAGATTTTATCGGCACGGTAGCCATTAACCCTGACCTTGGCATTCCTGATCCCCGTCCAATCACTAGAGAGGTCGTGAGACCCCCTATCCCTCCGACCGGGACAGACGACCTTCCACAGGGCGCGCTGACACGGGGTCTGCACGATTACTTTCCGGACTTGCTGACCTCGCTCAGTTGCATTGAAGGTACGTTTGGTTCCCGACAATAAGCCGTCACGGACTTATCGACCCCACGCATAAAGCCGCCCTCTTCCTTCGGGCCAGATCGGCCTGTACTCTCATCGCCAGACACGCTTCGATGAGTCCATCCGGGACAGATTTTGGTCACCTATATACATCTTAAGTTTGAGACCGTGTTTTTTGCACTCACCCTTATTAAGAGTTGACAGACACAATCTTAACTGTTCATTAATGGCACAGTGGGTCGCTGTCGGGGAGACAGATACCCCCGTTCACGCATAGAATTTGTTCGGGGAACCGGGCAGATCGTTCTGAAGGTTCAGAGCGTTGTGAAGGAGAGATGAGCGCTTTGATTAGATCCCAAGACGCTCACCCCTCCACCCGTAGGCCGGACCCTCTTAGCAGGGCTGGCTCCATATGGCAAAACATAGGAGAAACGCCATGTTGAGAGAACTATCAATGGACGAGATGAACCACGTCAGTGGAGGCCAAGAAGATGAAGTGGTTGTAACTGCTACGATTCAGAGAGACCCTGTTACTGCTCCAACCTTTAGACGCATTGTGACTTTTATTGGTGGCGGCATCGGCGCTGGAATTGGTGCTGTAGCAGGCCTTTTCGGCGGTGGCGGCGCAGGCAGTTTAGCCGCTGGTGGAGCTGGCGCATATGCAGGTGCGCATGCGGGTGAAGCCGCTGCGAATGCTTACGTCGATGCTGGTTTGGCCCTAGCAAATTTGAGTGATGAAGGCAGACAAAATGCTTATAATGGGGCGTATGACTTTGTCGAAAGTAATGCAGGTGGCTGTCATGGACAATGTAACTACTGATGCATAACTAGAATTGATAGTGTGCGCATCGCGCACACTATTATTGAGGTAGGAATGAAAAAGAAGACCTACATATTAGGGCTCGCGGCAGCAACAATAACTATTCTAATTATGAACAGGACTGTGATCGGTGAAACTGATACCCAAAGCCTTATATTCGGAATGGTCATTTCCGCAATAATAGCTGTCGGCCTGGGTTTTTTATTAGTTAAACGGAAGTAATTTTGACTATTTCCAAACTTCCGTGCTCCGGCAATATAAATTGACTTAGTTATGAATGAACTTAGCCGGAGTTGTATCCGGCATAGGACGAGATTGAAATGATAAAGGAATTGAATGAAACTGAGCTTGTTTCCATCTCAGGCGGCCAAGGCGACCTCTTCGGCCTCGCAGGTCCCTTACACGGCCTACGACTGCGAAACGGTCCGCGGGAAGAGACTATTTTCCAATGGGAAGCGCTGCTGCGGAATATTCAATCACACGGTGAGAATGACTTCGAGGACTTCATCGGCACGATAGCCATTAATTCTGACCTTGGCATTCCTGATCCCCGTCCGATCACCAGAGAGGTCGTGAGACCCCCTATCCCTCCGACCGGTACAGACGACCATCCACCCGGAGCCCTGACACGCGGTTTGCACGATTACTTTCCAGACCTTTTCACCTCTCTCGGCAGCATTGAAGGTACGTTTGGCGCCCGAAGATAGGGCAGCATACGGCACAGTGACGCGACAATGAGCCAGCTCTTTCGACAGGAAAGCCTCGATCACAAACGCCGGAAGCTATTCGGTGACGTGATCCTTGTGCAGCCTTTGAGCTTTGTGCTCGTAACCGTCGCCTTTGCGGTCCTGATTGGTCTAGCGGTCTGGTTCTTTGCCACGCGTGAATATGTGCGCAAGGAAACAGTGGCCGGGTTCATCACCCCCTCTTCCGGTGTGACCACGATCCGTGCGGAACGCGGCGGGCGTCTGCTCCAACGGTACGGTTCTGTGGGCGCGCGGGTGGCGCAAGGCGATATCCTCTTTGAGAGTGAGATCGACATTGAGACGTCGGACGGGTTCGTCTCTCAGCGCCAGTTTGAGAGCGCGACAGAACGGCTGGCTGAGTTGGAAGCCCAGCTGGGGACAACCCGGCAGCGTTATCGCACAGACCGTCTGCGCCTCACCTCTCAGATCAAGAATATTGAAGCCGAGCTGGGCGGGCTGAACCGCCGCTTGGGCTTGCAGATTGAAGCGACGGAGTTTTCATCCGCGCGGCGTGAAAAAATGGACCGCTTGTTGGCCGAAGAAGTCGCCTCCCTCCTGGAAGCGGAGCAGGCGCGCTCGGATGATATTAATCAGAACCTGTCGCTTGAACTCATCCGACAACAAATTGTTTCCCGCGAAGGCGCGCTTTTGGAAGCACAATTCGCGCTAGACGCCCTCCCCGCCGCGCAAGACCGCGAACTCTCTCAGCTCCGCCAGCAAATCGCACAGATTGATGAGACCCGGACGGCCTTGCAGGGGGCGTCCCGCTATCAGGTGCGTAGCCCCGTGTCTGGCACGATCACCGCCGTTCAGGGGAATATCGGACAGACGCTTTCCCCCAACACACCCGTCTTCGTCATTGTACCCGACAATGCAGAGATGATTGCCACACTCCTCATTCCGACGCGGGCGGCAGGCTTTGTGGAAGTCGGGCAGTCGGTCAACCTGCTTGTCGACGCCTTCCCTTACCAGAAGTTTGGCGTGCAAGGCGGTCGCGTGTCTGAGATCTCCAGAACACCGTTTCGCCCGGGGGAGCTCAACGCCCCCATCGCATTTGACCAACCCGTCTACAGGATCAAGGTCGATCTCGTGAAGGAGACGGTGACAGCGTATGGCG
>JBCBGR010000276.1:0-3776 GCA_038526555.1 Pseudomonadota bacterium | reverse complement strand
CAAACACTCGCTAAGCCAAAGCTAAACCCTGTCTCAATTTATCTGACGACGGACATTCTACTCATCTTCGGCCTGCGTCTATCCTAAGCACAATCAGCTCGATCCCGATGACCCCAATTGCGCGGAAGCCTCCGCCTACCCTGCTGACCCAGATAGCGAGTATGGCTGGGAGAAACTTTTTTCTGAACGCCTGTACCTCGCTCACAATAGAAATCACGACATGTTCTGCCGCGTCGCGCGCTTCCATAATGTCTTTGGCCCGCAAGGGGCTTGGACAGACGGAAAAGAGAAAGCCCCTGCCGCTCTGTGCAGGAAAGTCGCTGAGGCGGAAACAGGCGGATCAATCGAGATCTGGGGCGACGGACGACAGACTCGGTCATTCCTTTACATTGATGAGTGCCTGGAAGGGACAACCCGGCTGTTGCGTTCTGATTTCCAAGGCCCCGTCAATATTGGCTCCAATGAAATGGTGACGATCAATCAGCTTGCCGAGATGATCATCGCCATATCCGGCAAGGATCTTGTACTTGAGCATGTGCCGGGTCCCCTTGGCGTTCGCGGACGCAACTCGGACAATCGACTGATTAAGGAAAAGCTAGGCTGGACTCCATCAGCCCCGCTGCGTGACGGTCTGGAAAAGACATATCATTGGATCGCAAGCCAAGTGGCGCAAAGCCGATCATAGGTGTCGAGAAGTCGGCTACTTCACGAGCAACTATTACGGACATATCTCACGCCTCAAGATGGCGTCGATACAAGCTGCGGCCTCAAATTCATTTCCGTCGCACTTCCATTCGCAATCAAAAAGACGCGGTCGCTGCCCGCAATGGCGGCATCGCGGTGGGCCACACTGATCTGAGTGATTTTGAAGCGTGAGAGAACCCGGATAATCCACTGCTCTGTCATCGGGTCGAGATTGGCCGTCCCTTCATCCAGAAACAGAATGCGCGGCTTATTATAGAGCGCGCGGGCGAGCAGAACGCGTTGTTTTTGACCGCCAGACAAGATCGAGCCCATATCGCCGATCATGCTCTGATAGCCCATCGGCATTTTCATAATGTCATCATGGACGGCGGCGGCTTGGGCACAGAGTTCCACCCGCTCATGATCGAGCTCCGGATCAAAGAAACCGATATTGTCATAGAGCGATCCGGACATCAGACGGTCATCCTGCATGACCACTCCGATTTGCTTACGGATCGCCCGCACACCCGTCGCCGAGAGCGGTCGCCCATCATAGAGAATTTCGCCTTCCACTGGGTTGTGAAGCCCGATGAGAATCTTGAGCAGCGTTGTCTTGCCGCCCCCGGACGGCCCGACCAACGCAACACGCTCACCCGGTTTGATCGTCAGATTAATCCCATCCAGAATCCACGGCTCATTATCGCCGTAGCGGAACTTCAGGTCGCGGACCTCAATATGCCCTGTCAGCTTCCGCCCGACCATCAGCGGCGCATCGACGCCGTCTTCCTGATCGGCGTGAACAATGTCGGAGAGCCGCTCCAGATGCAGCCCGACCGTCCGGAAGGAAAAGTATAACCCGATCAGCGAGTTGATCCGACCGCTAAACTGCCCGCGATAGCTCTGAAAGGCGAAGAACATGCCGAGCGTCAGCTCGCCATTAATGACGAGCATCGCACCCACATAATATATGCCAAGTTCCAGCAACCCAAACAGAATGCCATTCGCCGCGCCAGAGCCAATGCCAAACCGTTGCAGGCGCAAGCCGACATTGATGCTGTCCGCATAGGCGTTCTGCCAATGGGCATGACGATCCTGTTCCCGCCCGAAGATCTTGATCGCGCGTGCCCCGCGGATCGTTTCCAGCCCCACCGTCTGAAGGTCTGCATCCTTCTGGATCTGCTCTTCCGTGACTCGGATCACGTAAGGAAATGTTGCGAGGCGGGAGATCAAGGACAGAACCAAGACTCCGCACACCATACCCGCGAGGATCGGCGAGTAGAGAAAGATTACGATCCCTGTGATAATCGCCATGACACCGTCGAGCAGCACGGTGACAAATGCGGACGTAAACAGGTTCTGGACGGGTCCGAGCGAGCCCATACGAGACATGATGTCCCCAATATGACGCTTCTCGAAAAACTCGGACTCAAGCCGCAACACATGCCGCAGTAGGTTGGACCGCATCTGATAGGTCAGCAGCGTGCTAAAATACATGGTGATGTAAGAGCGCAGCACGCCGACCGCCGTTTGTATCAAGAGCAGCAGCGCAAAGCCGAGAATGATGATCTGCAGGAAATCAATATCCCCTTTAGCAATCGCTTCATCGACGACGAGCTGATTGACCAAAGGCGAGATGACAGAGAAAAGCTGCAGGATGATCGTGATGGCAATGATCTGCAGGATGACCGGGATGAACCCCGTCATCTTGGACCAGAGGTCCGTAATCCGGACCTTCTCCGGCTTTTCCTTACGCTCAAAATTTGGCGTCGGGGTGAGTTCTAGCGCGACGCCTGTGAAATGCTTGGACACTTCCTCCAAGGCGAGCGTCCGCTTCCCCCGCGCTGGGTCATGAATGACAACGCGGCGCTTCCCAGCCTTTTTCAGCACCACATAATGGTTCAGCCCCCAATGGAGGATGGCGGGCGTGCGGAGTTCCGGCAGGTCTTCCAGCTCACAGCGCAAACCCCGCGCGGACAGGCCGAGCTGATCCGCTGCAATGGAGAGCGAGCGTAACGTCGCCCCCTTGCTAGATACGCTGAAAATCCGGCGGAGTTCCGTCAGAGATGTCCGATAGCCATGATACCCCGCCACCATGGCGAGACAGGCCAGACCGCATTCCGCCGCTTCCGCTTGGAGGATGATCGGAAGCTTATTGTAGCGGAATGCGGTCAAGGCGGTCTGTCCCACCCTCTTTTAGACCTACGTCCAGCGTTTGACCTGCCCCGACACCCATCGGTCAGACGATGAGTTAAATCACCCTTAAGATGCAAGTGCTTTTTTAGCGCTTTTCAACTTTTGTTATTGACTCCGCTTTCAGAACCTGTCCAGTAATGGGACAGGTTGTCGCAAGTGGGGGCGCAAAGTAAACAAGCAAAATATAAGAATTTATCCGTTAGCGGATGAATAGCTCCGAACAATCGGAGTTGACTAAGGAGAGACCGACGCCTTGATTAAGAGCCGAGACGTCAGCCCCTCCACCCGTAGGCCAGACCCTCATAGCAGGGCTGGCTCCATATGGCAAAACATAGGAGAAATGCCATGTTAAGAGAACTAACCATCGACGAGATGAACTACATAAGTGGCGGGCAAGATGAAGTCGTCACAACGGGCTCAAGAAATACCAATACGCCCATTGATCCGAATAGTCTGCCTACTGGCCATCACGCAGGTAGCGATTACGGTGAGCAAGATGATGCACAGGGAGACCATGGTTCTGTTCCAGCAGGGACCCTTGAAAGGTTAGACCCCCCATCTTCAGAACCCGCTAACCAGCAACCACCAGCTTTTGAATGGGGCACTGGTGACATACACTGTTGTAGTTTTGGTCCTCTTTCATTTGATTGGTTTACGGTAAGGCCTGATTTAGAATACCAGGATGAACGGGTACTCCCGTATAACCGACTGTAAAGCCTGCGAAAGTGCGGAGATATGATCGCAATTATTATTGCGATCATATTCTCAGTGCAATGTTTCTATAAGGAAACTTTTTTCTATAGATTGTTATCTTACCGCAACGACAAGCATTGTTACTCTTTCAAATAGGTGGTTGCTGGTTAGCGGGTTCTGAAGATGGGGGGTCTAACCTTTCAAGG
>JBCBGR010000275.1:0-3838 GCA_038526555.1 Pseudomonadota bacterium | reverse complement strand
CACTAGCTTCTACCAAGACCCCGGCACATGCTGGGAAAGCGGCACGAACTGTCAACCCGATATTGGACCCGTTGCTTCCGTTGTAGACCTTGCAACGCAGGCCGAGCTCCTGAGAAACCTCATGAACGGCTTGGCGCAACGCTCTTCCGTTGAGAATGTCAGTTTCTGGGGTGTGACTGATGGTGATAGCTGGCTCAACACAACGCCCGCGACACGATCCAACCACCCCTTATTATTTGACCGTGACGGCGATCCGAAACCAGCCTTTTACGCGATTACAAACCCATCCTATGTGATCCCAACAGGCTAACCATCCAAAAGGCTTAGAGGCTCACAAACATATACAGGATCAGCGAGACAATCAGACCCGTCACAGCAATGAGTGTCGTTGATAAAGTCCAAGTCCGTAGGGTTTCCATTTCGGACAAACCGAATAATCGACTGACCAGCCAGAAGCCTGAGTCGTTCACGTAAGACAGACCCGTCGCCCCCGCAGCGATAGAGACTGTAATAATCGCCAGCTGAGGGTCAGATAATCCCCAATCCCCGATGATGGGTGTCATTAGACCTGCGGCCGTGATCATGGCGACTGTCGCGCTTCCCTGCGCGGCGCGGATGATCAACGCGAGAATAAAAGCCAGCAAGACAGGGGTGAACCCGATGGATAGAACGAGCGACGCAATCTGCTCCCCGGCGCCTGTATCCACAAGAACCTGTTTGAACGCTCCGCCAGCCCCAGTAATCAGAATAACGACGCCTGTGGGTTCAAAAGCCCGTTGCGTTGCATCCCGAATAATCTCTGGGTCTGTTCCAGCCCGTTTTGCAAACCACCAGCAGGCCCCACTCGCGATTAAGAGTGCCGAGAAGGGATGACCGACCAGACGAAGTACCTCTTTTAACTGCCCGTCCGGCACCATGAGAGACGCCAGGGTTCCGCTTAAAATCAGAAGTAAAGGCAATGAGATCAACGCTAAAGCTGTCTGGAAGGACAGTGGGCTCTGAACACGCTCAGTATCGCTCTGCGCCGTGAGTGTGGCGAGGCTTATGGTGCCCGTTGGAATACCCCCTCTCTTGCTGAGAAACTGTGTCAGCAGCGGACCTCCCACGCCCATTGTGATGAGACCGACAAGACTCCCAAAGAGGATAACCCAACCGAGCTGAGCGCCGAGGAGAGCGGCGATTGCGATCGGGCCTGGAGTCGGTGGAATAAACGCATGGCCCACCGCTAAACCGGCGCAGAGCGGCAAACCAAAGTAAAGCGCTGGACGCCCGCTCTTTCGCGCAAGACCCGCAATGAACGGCAGCAAGATGAGAAGGGCGACATCAAAAAAGACGGGAGTCGCGGCCAAAACACCCAGACCACCCATCGCCCAAGTCTTCCGGCGATCTGAACCGAAACGGTCTGCTCCTTTTGCAAGGGCCTGAATGCCACCTGCGGCGTCGAGAATGACACCGAAAAGCGCGCCCAACCCAATGATGGGGGCAATGAAACCCAGCACACCGCCCATACCATTCGATATGGTGGTAAAAGCACCATCCGGAGTCATTCCGCCCGCAATGGCAGCGAAGATGGCGATCAACATCAGCGCGGCAAACGCATTCATCCGAACGCGCAGAATCAGGATCAACAGCCCAATAATGCTGATCAATGTCGCAATCGCGGGCTGGTACGTGGTGATTAGTTCCACGCTGCGCCCCGGACGCGGGTGGGCAGACGTATGAGACGGTCCTGCGCGGTAATAAAGAGCATCCGCCCATCATCGCCGCCAAACGTGACATTCGCCGTTGCTGATCCTGTGAAAATCCGGCCCAGGAGTTCACCCGTCTCAGACAGAATGAAGACGCCACCCGGACCCGTCACAAAAATCTCTCCTGTCTCAGCCATGGCAAATCCGTCCGGCAATCCGGGATTATCCGTAAGGAAGGGCTGCATATCAAAAAACAGTCGAGGCTCTGATGGGTCAGCATCGTCTAGGTCAATCACGAAGACACCCGCAGCATTGGGGTCCGACTGCGCCACATAAAGCCGCGTTTCATCCCGTGATAGGATGACCCCATTCGGAAAGGTCATTTGGTCCGTCAAAAGCTCTGTCACGCCATCACTTGAATGACGGTAGACACCGTTAAAATCTAATTCCTTGAGCGGTGAGTCATTGAGTCCTTCCAACCCATAAGGCGGATCCGAAAAATAAATATCTCCGTTCGCGGCCTGAACCAGATCATTGGGACTGTTGAAGCGTTGACCGTCAAATTCATTGACAATGGTCGTTCGGCTGAGGTATTCAATATTGAGCCTTTCAACGGCGCGCGTCCCGTGATTACCGAGAACGAGTTGGCCCGCTCCAATATAAAACAGACCATTCGCGCCCGGTTCCCTGAAACCTTCCGCAGCCGGTGATCCTGACGGGTCCAGAAACACGGACGTGCCTTCGCTTTCTTTCCAGACATAGGCTTTATTGCCCGGAACATCTGTAAAATAGAGTTGAGACCGCTCACGATCCCAAGTCGGTCCTTCCGACCAGAGATATCCATCGGATAGGATTTCTGGCTTTGCGTCTGGATCGATGAGGTCTGACAGACGGGAGTCGATCATTTGGACGAATAGAGTCTCGGCTTGATCCGTCGCTTCAAATGAAGTGTCAGTCTCTACCTCGGGCGCGGCGCAACCCATGAACAGCGATGAGCAAAGTAACAGGGGGAGAAGGCATTTCATGATTGAAGGTCCGGTTCTGGAATAATCGGGCGAAGTGTATTGGATATGCGCGCAACTAAATCTGTGATGGGGAGGCTCGCATCGAACTCGACTGCGTCTTCCGGAACGTTCAAGGCGTCATACTGGCTATCCAGAAGGCTCGCCGGCATGAAATGATCCCGTTGGGAAAGCCGCCCTTCCATATCGACATTGTCTGTATTCAGATGAACATAAGTGATCTGACGCGGCAAACGCGCAAGACCGTCTTGGACAGCTTTGGTGAGCGCTGAACAAGCCAAGACGACAAGACGCGTCGGGTATCGCGATACGCCGTCCTGCATGATCTTAACCCATCCGACACGGTCCTGATCGGTTAGCGGCGTTCCGCTCGACATTTTCCGGATATTCGCTTGGGGATGGAAGTCGTCAGCATCCAGAAAGACAGCTCCGTAATGCTCCGCAAGCTTGCGGCCAACGGTGGACTTACCGCAACCGGACACACCCATCACGACGATGAGAATGGGGGAAGGCTGTTCCATTCTGTCTAGAAGCGCAGGGCTCTAAAATTATCATAAGATGACTGAACCGACTGTTGGAAAGGTCTAGGCGGATTATCATGTTCAACGACAAAATACTCGAGACCTGACAACTCATTGAGTTTGAACAGAGCCCCGAAATCAATATCGCCCTCGCCAACATTCGCCATCACGTCACCAACAATCGTCGCGAAGTCCAAGCTGGTGCGATACGCGCTTCCATCCCCTTTCATATCCTTGACATGACAGAGCTTAAAACGACCGGGATGCGCGGCAAAGAGGTCAGGAATGGAAACACCCGCTAACGCGGCCCAAAAAATATCGAGCTCCATATCGACCAGGTCCGGGTCTGTTTCCGAGAGAAGGATATCCATCCCGGTGACGCCGTCGCCCAAATCAAAGAACTCAAACTGATGATTGTGATAAGCCACGCGAACGCCTGCGCTCTTCATCGCCTCAGACGCACGGTTCATCATCTCAGCGTGGCGTTTGTAATCATCGAGGCCCCGCTGATCATCGCCGACCCAAGGCAGGATAGCAAAGCGGCTACCTAGCGTGGCGGCGATATCTCCCATTTTCTCAGGTTCATTCGCAAGACCCTCATAACTCA
>JBCBGR010000274.1:0-3849 GCA_038526555.1 Pseudomonadota bacterium | reverse complement strand
CCTGTTTTTCTCGGTGAATTTGGGGCGTATACCACGCAAGACGAACCAAACCGCAACCGTTGGATCAAAGCCGTGCGTGAAGAAATGGAAGCTGCGGACATTCCGTGGTGCCTCTGGGCCTACGCCAACACATTTCCAGTCTTTGATGTGGGCCAGCAGCAATGGAACGCACAGACAATTGAAGCGCTCGGTTTAGAGTGAGTGGCCAGGGCCAATAGAGCGATGATCAAACATTCGGCGAGAACCTTTAATGTTACACTTTTGAGTGTGGTGTCATGCCTTTCATTGGCCATGAATTCTTGCGCTCAAAGCGAGGCCTTGGACGCTTATCCTGGCTACACGGGTATCTATGAAGGCGTGACGCTGAAGGTCGATGAACGATTTGATGTGTTTGATGAAAGCCTCTGGCGAACCGGCGATGGTGCAGTCGGAGGAGAGTCGATGTGCCGCTTTCAGGAAAGCGGTGTCCGCGTTGAAGATGGAAAGCTCGTACTTGAAGTGCGTGAAGAGGACGTGGCGCCTGGATGGTCCAAAGATCATAAACAGGAAAAGGGGCCATATAATTACAGCTGTGGTGAAGTTCGTACAGTCGATGATCGAACATTTCTCTATGGCCGAATTGAGGCTCGCATGAAAGCGCCCAACCGGGAAACTGCTTCGGGTTACATCTCGTCTCTTTTCACTTACCGCTTCGACAAAGATCCGAACTCTGAGACGCCAGAATCAACGGAATGGGAAGAAATTGACGTCGAGTTGGAAGGCGGTCGTCCTGAGAAGTTTCAAGCGAATCTCATTTATGGCAAAGATACGTGGGAGTGGTGGCGGACACGTCAATATGGGGCATGGGAGGACAAAATCGTTGTTGGACCCGTTGATGAGTGGCGAGTCTTTGCGATTGAATGGTTGCCCGATGCGATCCACTGGTATGTGGATGGGGAGCTTGTGAAGACGCTTTCTCAAACGGATTTAGACTGTGATCCGGAGTGCAAACCTCCACAGGAATTTCCCACGCCTATTCCCGACAACCCCACAACAATCCTCATGAATTTCTGGATTCCTGTCGACGATGTTCAGGATTACTTTGGTGGCAATAAGGAGCGGAACCAATACCCCATGACCACAGAATATGACTGGTTCCGCTATTATGAATTGGACTCACACCCCAACGAAAAGTGAGTCCCGGGATGCCCTTTTGAAGACTGACCTATGCGGGGACTGCGTCCATGCGGCGCTTATCCAAAGCCTCTCTGATTTCGTCTGCGCGTTCTTCGCTGACATTATAGTCCCACATTATCCACATGGCGAGCAGAGCGCCGACGATAGGAACAAGGCTATAGGCGATCCTCATGCCGTCCATCGCTCCAACGGCTTGGGTGGTCGCATTGGCATCAAAGCCTGTCATGGCCATAATCACACCACTCAATATGCCGGCCATCGCGACACCAAATTTGACCATAAGCCAATAAAGAGCGCCGAATGTGCCTTCACGTCTGGACCCTGTATTCAGTTCATCGAGGTCGCAAACATCAGCTGTCATGGACATCATGAGCGTGAAGAGGCCGCCAATGCCAAAGGCATAGAATGGAATTGGCGCTAACATCATGATGGGATTGTCAGGTTGAAAGAACCACCAGAACATGGCGTAACCAATGATGGAAATGCCTTGAGTGATTAAGAATGTCATTTTCTTTCCAAGTCGCATCGACATAAAGGTAATGACTGGGATGACCAGGAAACAGGTCGCTAATGCGCTGATTGTTCCAAACAAGGCAGGCCAGTTACCCGCGGCACCGGCATCACCCGCAAACAGGTGATGAACCACAATGAAGAATGTGAAAGCGCCTACCGTCTGGAAAGAGCTGAACACTAAGAGTGTGGCCGCGCATAGCTTTCTGAAGGGTCTAAGCGCCAGTACAGATCGAAAACCTGTTAGGAACGTTTTTTGGTTCTTTTTGAGGTTTTTAACGCTCAAATCTTCCAGATGATGATCATCCTTAGAAGACGGGCTGGGAACGAAGATAGCCGGTATAATAGCGAGTGTTAGGCACCCTAATCCGACCCAAATAGACACAGTTCTTACCCCTTCAGCAGGAGATTCAAACAGATTAGGATTATAGAGAAGTGGCCAAAACCAGGGGACGATGACCCAAGCCCATTGGCCGATCCATTGCGCTACCGCCATAAGACGCGTGCGTTCATGGAAGTCATTACTCATCTCGTAGCCGAGTGCGATATAGGGGGTCGCAAAGACTGTCAGGCCAAAGTAAAAAACCAGAGATCCGATTAAAAAGTAGGTAAAGTTGAAGTTGAGACTGTTGGTCTCATAAAGTTGCCACATGGCAATATATGACAAACCTGCGATAATAGCGCCGGCGACAATGTAGGGTTTTCTGCGGCCGTACTTTGACCGCGTATTATCGGTGATAAACCCCATGATCGGGTCAAGTACTGCGTCCAATAAGCGGGGTAGGAAAATTACTAAGCCCCATAAGAGAGCTGGGAAACCTAATCCTTGCACCAAGACGACTACGAACACGCTAAGCGCCGCTGGAAACATCTGATTGCCTAGCATCCCCGCCCCATACGCAATCTTGTGACCCAGCGGCACAGAGCTGCGTTTTTCAACATTTTCCATGTTGATCCCCCTTATGTTTACGCTAACATTGGCGGAATAAATCCAGTCGGACAAGACTTTAATGACCATTAAGAGTCATGAGCGCGTCCGACTTCAGCTTGCGCGAGTGCATTGTTCTGCATGCTCTTTTTAGCGGACATGTCGCGTATTGGCTGCAGTGATAAAGGGGGCAAGGGTGGTAGAGTCGCAATACCAATCCGATGATTCTGTGGCTGATGATGGTGCGCAAATGTCAATTGATGCTGAGCGTTTATCGATAGAAGATCGTATTTCAGACCTTCTGTCGCAGATGACATTGGCTGAAAAAGTGGGTCAGCTCACGCAATTTTCTGGTTTTCATGATGTGACGGGTCCAGCCCCTGCCGATTGGCGGGCTGCACAGAAACATCACCTGCTACAAGCAGGAGTCATTGGGTCTATGCTCAATGTGGTCGGAACCGAAGATGTCCGGAACTATCAGCAACTGGCCGTCGAGAATTCTCGTCTCGGGATTCCGATGATGTTTGCCTATGACGTCATCCACGGCCAAAAAACCATGTTCCCGATCCCACTGGCGGAGGCGGCGAGCTGGGATCTCAACTTGATGGAAGACAGTGCACGGGTCGCCGCCACAGAAGCGGCCGCGCAGGGATTGAACTGGACCTTTGCCCCCATGGTGGATGTGTCTCGTGAACCCCGATGGGGCCGGGTGATGGAAGGTGCTGGGGAAGACCCTTATTTGGGTGGTTTGATCGCTGCGGCCCGTGTCCGCGGTTTCCAAGGCGAAGATCTCTCGGCTGAGGACACTATTCTGGCGACCATTAAGCATTTTGCAGGCTACGGCTTCGCGGAAGCGGGCAAAGAGTACAATACGGCTGAGGTGAGCAATGTCACCCTTCACAACACGATTTTACCGCCGTTTCGCGCTGCTCTGAAGAACAGCAACCCCCGCTCGGTGATGAATGCCTTTAATACAATCAATGGTATTCCGGCGACAGGAGACACGGAGCTGCAGCGCGATCTCCTGAAAGGCGACTGGGACTTTGACGGCGTTGTTGTTTCTGATTGGGGGTCAGCGCTTGAGATGATCGATCATGGGTTTGTCGCCGATGAGAGAGAAGCCGCCAAAGCCGCCATCATTGCTGGGTCTGATGTCGATATGGAATCGTATGTCTATCTGGATCATTTGGAAAACCTTGTTGAAACGGGTGAAGTCGACGTGCGCCACGTCGACT
>JBCBGR010000273.1:0-3888 GCA_038526555.1 Pseudomonadota bacterium | reverse complement strand
TGAAGTCATCAAAGTCGCTGATCTCCTGCAATATGATATAGATCTTGTCGTGATGGAGCGTTGCGATGCCGGATGTGAGAATAATCTTTCCGGGAACCGCTGATCCAAGACCATATGCCTTCGCGGACTTGCGGAGCTGATCGTTCAGCTCCGCAATGCGGGTTGTATCCGCCGCGCTCTTTAGAGTGTTTCCTTTTGCCCTTTGGCTTTGGATGGCTTTACGTTGGGGCGTGTCCAGAGAAGGTTGAACTCACCTTCTTCACCTGCTGTCAAAGCTGCCCATAAGGTGCTCGGCAATGACGGATCATCGATTTTGACTTTGATGTAGGGGTTGTCGTCCTTGGATGTTGCGTTCCAGCCTGCGCCAAGTTCGATGCCAGGGCCAACGAGGATGATCGTATAGTCAGGCGCTTTGTCGTTCTCGGTCTTTTGAAGATTGGGCCGAAGAGAAATCTCATGGGATAGCGTCAGAGTTTTGATCTGGCCTTGAAAGTAGCCGTTATTTGCTTTTGTGAATGTTCCAATTTTCATGGGTCTGCCTTTCAGTTTCAGGCCTGCATGATTGCGGGCCTTTTTGATGAAACATGGCCAAATCCACCCATCAGACGGTTCACCGAGCGCCCCCATTTATGAGGGCGCGACGGGGCAAGAGAAAATTTGTTTCGCGCTGAAATTACACCCCCGACTTGTCGGGGGATGTATTCGGAAATTTTCTCTTTGAACGGGCTGATGGGATGGATTTAAGGTTTCGACATTCAAAAACGGCCAAGCCATGCCGCGCATGATCTCAAAGATGGCAGACTGTCATATTGGGATATCTCCCTACAAAATCATGACTGACGAGGAATGAGCGAGCCTCCCTATGCAAGGCCTCACATGTGAGCACCTCCAATGACTGAGAGTGACGAATGAGATGAGGTATTATCATGGTTCTAAGGCAGAGAGCGGGAGAAACGCCAAACATCCTAAACGACATTCCACGGGGTAATCGCAGTAAATTCCTCAAGGATCAGATCATACCACAGGCGGGGTTTCAGAAGCAGGAGATCATCGAAACCCATCCGTCCTTGGACTACGATCCGAAGAACCCGAATGGCAAAATACTCATCGGCTCGCTCGGATCACGGCTGATTGGCTTGCAAGATGATCGCCATATCAAAACCACTGCGGGCAATCGCAGCGGTAAGAGTGTGACGGTTCAAAGCAATCTCTTCTTCTATGACGGTTCGTGTTTCGTGGTTGATCCCAAAGGCGAGCATTACAATAAAACTGGCTTAGCAAGAGTGAAACGTGGTCAACGGGCGATTGGCCTTGATCCATTTGATCGCGCGCGCGGGGATGTGCGACAATATCGCGGGCGCTATAACCCGATTATGCGGCTCAAGATTAACGATCCTGCCGTGATTGAGAAAGCGATGCTGATCTCGGATGGGATCGTCATGGAGACAGGCCAAGAGAAAGACCCGCATTGGAATGAGGCAAGCAAGGCTGTCATATTGGGTCTCATCCTTTACACGCGCTTTGGCAGCAACATTGAAGAGGAAAACCGCCACTTAGGCACTGTGCGCGATCTCATTGCTATCGCCCGGCGCCAGGCTGTCGATGAGAATGGCGAAAAATCCTATGTGCTACTCAACCGGATGAAAGCGGGTATCGGTCATCTCAAAGCCAAGCAGCTGCGGCTTTACAACAATATCAAGAACAACATCCTGTCGCTCTATGAAGCAAGCCGCGAAGAGATGCCGGGCATTCTTTCGACCATGAAACGCCACACTGTGTTCTTAGAGTTTGAGTCCATGCGCGATGTGATGAGCGGTCATGATTTTGAGCTGGAAGATCTGAAGTCGACGAAAAACGGCTTGTCCGTCTATCTGATCCTTCCGGCTGGCCGCATGGGAAGCTGTAATCGCTGGCTGCGGATTATGCTCAATTTGCTGATTGATGCGATGGAAGTGGAAGAAACAGAGCCTCATGCGCCGGTTCTTGCGATCCTGGATGAGTTTCCGGTTCTTGGACATATGAGCCAGTTACAAGATGCCGTCGGTCAAATGGCAGGGTTTGGCCTGAAACTCTGGTTCGTTTTGCAAGATGAGGGGCAAGGCAAATCGCTGTATGGGGATCGATGGGAGAGCTTCGCGGCGAATTGCGGCGTCACGCAGTGGTTCGCCAACGTCGATCTAACCACCACGGAATATCTCTCAAAGTCCCTTGGTCAAACGCCTGTCATGTCTGTGCGGATGCAGGACAGTACTTATGACCAACACGAGCGCGGTGGTCAGGGTCGTAGCATCGATACGCAGATGTACCCGCTCATGATGCCTGATGAGATTTCACGCTACTTCGCCCGTGATGACAGATACAAACGCCAACTCATCCGTATTGCAGGAAAGCACCCGATGATCATCCAGCGTGTGGAGTGGTGGAATAAAGACGCGCCTTACAGTCAATATTTTTAGAATACCTAGAATGCATAAGATGCATACTCTTGAATCTTCAAATCGTGGATCAAGCGTATAACTGAATGCACGATCCGCGGACTAAGAAATCTGAAAATTCGTAGTCTTCATAGAGTTGATTATAGGCTATGCTGTAAGCTTCTCGAACAGAATGACCGCTATGTATCAGAGATGAAAAGTGGGAAACAAAATCACAAGCTATAGAAAGATCAATAGGCCAGGCCGTAGCAATAACAAAATCATAACCCAAGCTTTTGAACAGCGTTGGCAAACCTAGATCATTCTCATCGTAATCTTCATTGCTTGGAAGACTGAACCCAGAAAAGCAGCTGAATAGTATGGCAACACGTAATTTCTTAGGGTCAATACTTGTTATTGTTTTTATTTCTTTGAAATCAATAATGCTTTGATCCGGTAGTTGAAGTTTCATTTCCCGATTGTCTATTTTCAAGCCGCCATGCCCAATAAAAACAAATAAGTCGCTTGACCCAAGATTTCTAAGAAAGGATTCCTTATTTGAATTGGTATTATCAAATACTGTGCCTAAATCATGAATTTTATGATCTAGATATCGCTTCACGCTATTGTCGATATGAAAATTGGAAAGAATAAACTTATACTCACCTTTGTCTTTTCCAATCGCTAACTCCAGTGACGGTTTTGAGATTGAATGAAGACAAGTTAAATGTGATCTATGAGAAAATTTTTGAAGAAACTGCAGCTGCCAAGGAATGCTAGTTAAGTATCGATCAGCCGATAAGTATATATTGCTAATATGTTTTGGAATTATATCATAAAGTTCGTCAAATAGCTGACGAGCGCTTTCGTAATGATTGGTGTTGAAGTCTTCCACGTTCGTTTCGGAGCCGAGCTCGAAGAAGGCGGAAAAGGATGATCTCAATTGATGCAATATATCCGACTGATTTCTGATGTAAGTATCATAAATCGATCCATCTTGCCAAAATCTAAGAGACATATGAACGGAACTAAATTCCGACAAAAATAAGGGTGAGTCTGTAACTAAGTTGAGGTATAAATCGCATTCTCCTAAAAAGGCATAGTCCTTGGTTGATATACTGGTGTACTCCGGCAAATTACTCGCATTAAAACGGTAATATGTCTTGGTTGCAATATAGTTTCGAAAGTATTCGGATGTATTTATAAGTCCGCTTACTTCTTGGTCGAATTCGGAGTTTCGGAGTTCTAATGTAGTGTATACATGCATTAATCTCGCTAAAGCATAGTTTCGCGAAATATCTAGAGGCGGAGTTACAAGTTTGCTTTTATTGTAATGCTCAAAACTAGTTGCTCCTGACGAAATAATCCTCTTTACCGCCATGGATAAGGCATCAGCATATATATAAAATGCTACTTCCAAATCACCAATGCATTCTGATGCGATGGCCTTCGCCATTAGTATTGACGCCTTCGC
>JBCBGR010000272.1:0-3891 GCA_038526555.1 Pseudomonadota bacterium | reverse complement strand
GCCACAGATGAAGCCGTTCAAGCCGAGGAGGTGACACTCGACCTCGCCGGAGATGCGCAAGCCGCCATCGACTTCTTTTCGCCTGAGAATTTGATGAACTTAGGGCAGTTAGCCTTACCCTATGCAGTTCAAGGCGTCATTGCACTTCTCATCCTTTGGATCGGGTTTAAGGTCGCGCGCTGGGTTGGGAGTTTGGCACAACGCAATTTGGTCAAGGCCCCGAATGTTGATGCGACTTTAGCTAAGTTTCTTGGGTCCTTGGTGCGCTACGCATTGATGGCATTTGTCGTCATCGCAGCAGTCGATCGCATTGGTATCCAGATCGCAGGGCTGCTCGCCATCTTTGGTGCGGCCGGCTTGGCGATTGGTTTGGCGCTTCAAGGCACGTTGTCCAATATTGCTGCTGGTGTGATGCTCATGCTGTTCCGGCCCTTCAAGATCGGGGATTATGTCCGCGTCGCCGGGGAAGAAGGCGTTGTGTCTGATCTGAATATCTTCACGACCGAGCTTAAAACCGTCGACAATATTCACGTCATTATCGGCAATGGCGATATTTTTGGAACGACCATTCAGAACCTGACATCGCTCGGTGTGCGCCGCGTCGATAATGATTTCGGGATCGATTATGAGGATGATATCGATAAGGCGATCAAGATCATCACAGAGACTGCGGCCAAACATCCGAAAGTCCTGACAGAGCCCGCGGGTCCGTGGGCGAAGGTCGTCGGATTGGGCGACAGCTCGGTCAACATACAAAGCCGGGTCTGGAGCAAATCTGAGGACTATTGGGACGTCATGTTCGACCTCAACAAGTCCGTGAAAGAAGCCTTCGATAAGGGCGGCATTACCATTCCTTACCCTATCAGTGTGGAGTTGGACTCCAAGTAAACACGCAACAGGTCTTCGTTTTAAAGCCGTCCTTCGGGGCGGTTTTTTGGTTTTTATGCCAATTCTGACTCGTTGAAGTCATCTCAGAAGTAAGAAATAAAGTTCGTCATAGGTTACATCATGAATGACATACAGAACACACGCCCAGAGACGTCACCTCCACAAGCTTTGGGCCTTAGACACTGGCTTTTAGCGGCATTTCTTCTGACCGGGGCGTTCGGTCAGTTCCTCGCCGGTTTCCTCCCCAGATCATTGGGGTGGGGACAGACCATATCGACGCGTGCGTCCGAAACGGAAGTGTTTCTTATCCCCGGAGGCGCGGCCTTTGTTATCTGGCTGGTCCTCTTTTTCGGTGTGATTGGCTATGCCGTGTCGGTCCTGCGTCCCTCTAATTTAAGACGTCCATCGCTCCGCCCGATTATGGCTTGGGCGGGTGTGGCCTTCTGGGCGAATGCGGTTCGCTCGCTCTATCAGCCGCTGTTTGGGCCAGATTGGATCAGCCTTTTGCTATTCATATTGATTTTGATCCCGCTCCTTTTGGCGTCCCGCCTGATTGTGTCTGAAGGGTTTTCAAGACGCTCTGATCGTCTGCGCCACCTCCCTGTTCTTGCGCAAGCGGGATGGATTTCAGCGGCCCTCGGCGCGGCGATTACACAGGCGGCCGCGTTTGAAGCCTGGAACCCGCTGGGCCTGTCCATGTCTGGGTCAGCGTTGCTCACGCTTCTGATTTTGACGCCATTACTGCTCGCCATCATCTGGCGTCTCGGGTCAGTGGCCTACCTATCGGCGCTTCTCTGGGGGCTCGCTTGGGTCGTGGCGGTCAATTTCATGCGCGGTGCGGAAGACGTGGCTTACGCTGCAATCACGACCGTTGTGCTCTGTGTCCTCGTCTTCATCGCGACCAAGTCTCGCTTCAACAACCGCCTCCCATCACACACTTGATCACGACAGTGCTGCGTCAGCCTGACCTTCGCGTTAGCGTCAGCTTTCTGTTATGCAATCCACAAATTACTCAACAAAGGATAGACCCATGGCCGAGGTTCTCGATTTCAAACTCCCTGATTGGTATCAGGAAGAAGACATCAACATGTTCCGCGATGCGACTTTCAAGTTCTACAGTAACGAGATGGCGCCGCATTCCGAAGAGTTCCGCAAGAATAAGATGGTGGACCGGAAGTTCTGGAATATGGCCGGGGATTACGGACTGCTTTGCCCCACCATGCCGGAAGAATATGGCGGCGGTGGCGGTGATTATCGCCACGAAATGATCATCATGGAAGAGTTGGTCAAAGCCGGCGTTGACGGGTTTGGACTGTCGCTCCACAATGCGATCGTCGCGCCATACTTGCTGCATTACGGCACTGAAGAGCAGAAGCGGAAATATCTCCCGAAGATGGCCACAGGTGAATTTGTCGGCGCGATTGCGATGACAGAACCCGGAACAGGGTCTGATCTGCAGAACGTCAAAACCAATGCCAAGAAAGACGGCAATGGCTGGATCCTGAACGGCTCCAAGACGTTCATCACGAATGGCGGCACAGCCAACTTGATCCTGGTCGTCGCTGACACAGGTGGTGAAGGCAAACACGCAAAATCGCTCTTTATCCTTGAAACAGATGATTGCGAAGGATTCCGCCGCGGTCGCATCCTCGACAAGGTTGGCATGGAAGCCCAGGACACGGCTGAGCTCTTCTTCGACGATATTAAACTGCCTGCTGACGCCCTGCTCGGTGAGCAGGAAGGCATGGGCTTCATCCAGCTGATGACAGAGTTGCCGCAGGAACGCTTGAACATTGCCGTGCAGAACGTGGCGGCGATGGAAGAGGCGCTCAAAGAGACGATCGCATACGTCAAAGACCGCAAAGCGTTTGGTCAACGCGTGATGGATTTCCAGAACACACAGTTTGAGCTGGCCGAGTGTAAAACGATCACAAAGGTCGCCAAGACCTTTGTTTATGATTGCGCCGAGAAGCACCTGCGCGGTGAACTCGACACGGTGACAGCGTCCATGGCGAAATATTGGGTATCAGACCGCCTCAACGAAGTTGTTGATCGCTGCCTGCAACTTTTCGGCGGATATGGCTATATGAACGAGTATAAAATTGGTCGCATGTATCGTGACGTTCGAGTGGAGCGTATCTACGGCGGCACGAACGAGATCATGAAACTGGTGATCGCGCGCTCGCTTTAGACACGTCTGCGGGCTTGGCATGCAGGAAGATTGCATGCCATGTTCGGGGTATGAATTCTAATGCGTCTATCGATCCAAATGATCTTAAAAAGCTGCTTGATCGGGAGGCGATCCGACAATGCCTCTTCCGCTATTGCAGGGGCATAGACCGGGCTGACGAACAGCTACTGCGTTCAACCTATTGGCCCGACGGGACTGACAATCATGGACCCTATCGCGGGAACGCGATGGGGTTTGTTGATTGGGCTATGAAAACACTCCCCTTCATCGAGCGAGGCATTCATCAAATCCACAATATAATGATTGAGTTCGATGAAGCCGGTGCATTTGTCGAAAGTTATTTCTCCGCCTTTCAACGTCAATATGGCGCTGAGAAGACACTTGAACAATGGGACATGAAAGGCCGGTATTTGGACCGTTTCGTTGAGAGAGACGGCGAATGGCGCGTGTTTGAAAGAACGGTTGTTTTTGATTGGGTCGAAGCCATGCCGCTCCCTGAAGGAACGGAGGAAGAGCGATTTGGAGTCAGAACTCCCATTGGAGAAGCGTTTCCGGATGACCTTATTTATTCGCTGCCAGAGCTGACATCGAGAGCAAAAGCTGAATTAAGCTAGTAGCCTTTTTGTGTCTTCTCTCAACTTCGTCTAGAAGTATTGAAAAAGGGGGACACACTTTGCACATTATCAGCAAAATCCTGATCGGCCTCGTGGCGCTGATCCATAGCTATATTCTGGTCTTTGAGATGTTCCTCTGGGAAAGCCGAGGGCCGAAGGTTTTTACCAGCCTTGACCCTTCTCTGTTTGAACCGACCA
>JBCBGR010000271.1:0-3940 GCA_038526555.1 Pseudomonadota bacterium | reverse complement strand
CTCGAAACGCAGGCGCGCGTTAAGGCGGTACAGAGTGAGGCGCAGACTCATCAAAACGATCCAATCCGGCAGAATCTACTGCCCATGTGCACCTATCATGATTATTTGGTTCAGCGAGGCCTGTCGGAGGAAACGTGCAGAGCATTGGGTATCGGCTATCTCCCGCAAGGTCGTTCTCCCTTAAGAGGTCGAATGATCTTTCAGATCCGCGATGAAAGACTGAATGAGAAAACCAGTGAGCGCGAAACCGTCACCCTGTCTCATATGGGTCGAGCCATAGACGGTAAGACGAAGCCCAAATATCTATTCTATGAAGGCTTCCATAAGTCTGCGGAACTCTATGCTCAGGATATCATCTGGAGAGACCCTAAAGCCAAACAGCAAATTGCGGACACAGGCTATCTTGTCCTGACTGAGGGACCATTCGATGTGGCTAAGGCGTATGAGTCCGGGCTTCGCAATGTCGTGGCAAGTTTTGGGGCGAATTTGTCTAATAGGCAGGCGGAGCTACTAGAGTCCATTTGTCACCAGCGTGGCGCTTCATCGATCCTTGTTGCATATGATCGCGATAAATCAGGTCGCGACGGCATTGAGAAAGCCCGAGCGAAGCTTGAGTCATTGGGTGTCCCGACGCACGTCTTTGACTGGGACATAAGACTATCCATCAATGACGGTCGACGTGTTTCGATACCAAGATCAATCGGGGATATTGCCGATTTTAGTGTCGACCAACTGAAATGGCTCAGACGAAAACGGCTGATCTGATTTCAATAAATGGGCAAAATATGCTATCATGGTTTCTCTTAATTCTACCAAATGGAATCCATAGACCTCCCAGACGAGCCAATGCCTCAACTGGATCTCGTTGTCACAAGACCTCCTGATCGACTTATATTGCACCCTGAACTCGATCTGTTCACGTCGCCTTATGAAGGCATTGAGACGCTCGGTCGTCACTACGCCTTCCTCTCCGGTGATCTCATTGGGCTAGAATGGCGGACACAAGATGGTAAGGCCATTAATCAGAACGATCTTTACGATCGATCCCTCTATATGCCAGCGTCCTACTACCCCGAAGACCATCTCTTCGATGATGTGAAACGGACACAAGCTCAACCCATGAAGATTGCTACGCTTTACAAGCCCAAGGGTCAGCCACCGTCTCAAAATGATCAAATCAATGAGTGGATAGTTTCCATTCAAAAGGCTATTTGGCGTACTCAGGTTCGACGGTCAAAACGACGGAAGTAGATGAGTTTATGAGACGGAATCCACGGCAGGCACTTTGTCAAAGTTAGACATTACGACATATGATGAATTTGAGAAGTTGGTTGGATGCTCTGCTGGCAAGCATCACGTGCTCGCTTTAGGCGTTGAGACTTATAAGAACATCGCGAATGACGCCGTAGGGAGCGAGAAAGATACGGCTGCGGTGTGTCAGCTCCTAGCCGACAAGTACGGCTTTATCGTCAATCAACTGGGTAGCGAAACGTCTGCAGCTTCATTTTACAAGGCGCTCAAAGCCTACTCTAAAAGCGGTCCCGATAGGGCCCTCAGACTCGGTCCCAATGATCATCTTATAATCTGGCTATCTGGTCATGGTGAATATGATGAATCCGGCAGTTCAGACAGCTACTTCCTCACCTACCAGGCGGATAGTGACCATGAGGGAACAGAGCGGATAGATCACTCAAGACTCAAGGGGTATCTGAAGAATATAAATGCGAGAAAAATACTTCTCATAATCGATACCTGTTATTCAGGCGGGATTTTCAAAAACAACTACAAAGACCTTGGGAGTAGCTCAGACAGAGCACCCATAAGCAAAACTGCGTTGAAGGGTAAAAGTCGTCAAGCCCTCACAAGTGGCCGTCTTGAGCGAGTGCGAGCCGTTGGGCCTTCAGGACATTCCCCGTTCACCCACAGTCTTCTAGAGGGCCTTAAGCAGAACGATGAATTCGTGATGTCAGCAACCCAACTCTATGATGAGTGGATATTGCCCTATTTTGCTGTCAATCGGTCCCTCAAGCAAATGCCCCTGCTCCTTCCGCTGCACGACACTGACGCGAGTTCCGCCAAGGCAGAGTTCGTATTCTTAAACCAAGACGCCTGCGTTCCAAATGAAGAGCCTTCCGATCAGATCACAGGAACTACTGCGGTTTCTGATGATAATGAGGATGAAAAGGATACTCATCCTCAAAATGATGGAGGATCGGGTGAACACCATCGAAGGAATGGGTTTCGAAAGCACTTCAAACTGATCATCCCTTCGGCCCTTGCATTGGTAACGATCACGGCGGCAGCGTCATATTTTTTCGCTCAAGGAAACAACTTTCCATTCGGCATACCATACTCTCACGATGAGAGCTCAGCCGATTCAGGTGGCGCAGCAACAGACGATGGCGTGGTGCAAGAAGTTGAAGTTCTTGAACCCTCGCCTCTGACCGAGAACCCATCTCTAGCTACGCCAGATCCTGAACTAACGACTGAAGAACCGACAGGCGCTACGGAAAGCCAAAAGGATCAGGGGCTCGAAAGGCTGCAAACAGTATTGAAGGACCGTGGCTTTCTGTTTGGAGATGTCGACGGTTTGAATGGACCAGCCACCAGACGAGCGATCGATGACTTCGAAAGCAGTACGAATTTGCAGCTTTCGACATCATACTCTGCTGCTGCCGACCAGGTTGCCGAGAACGGTGTCACCCGAGCGATGATGCCTGCGATTGAAGCTCTGAGAGAGCTGGGGGATCTCAATTCATCGCGCGTTACAGCCAAACAAGATGTCGACAATCTTCTTTCAAGTTATCGCGATGCGCGGATTATAGAAAATAGTGGCGACTACTTAACAGCGTCACGTGAGCTTGAGTCTCATAATGTACGCCTGGGTGCTCTTAACCAAGCTGAAGATCTTATTAGAGCAGATCTTGAGAATATTGATATTGTCGAGGTTTTCAGCTGGGTCCTGCCAGGGTTTTGTAAACGTCAAGCACGAAAATATATCGATCAAAGCTATGCAGAACGGTGTGAAGAGATTGATAGAGTATTGGTGGAACGCCTAGGTTTACAAGGTTCACTCATCACTACTGTTACTGGTAGAGGAGAAACCTTCATAACTAATAACTCCGGGGAAAGGTATGAAGATCGCATCATTTTTACTATGTCTAGACTGAATACGATTATGGGAAGCTTAGACCTTGAGGGTGAGATAAGCTTTACTGGTAAAGTTGGTACACCTGACATGATGGTGCTCCACTTAGACGTTTTTTACTCGCCTAAGGTAACTGAGGCATGTGAAGCACTTGGAGGGGAGCCTGCTATAAGGTATTGTGAAATACCTTATACTGATGATCATAATCAAGACTTCATCAGGAACGTTTGCTCGAAACTTCGCGAGGCCGCCAACTTACCGCAACCTTTGAATGACGCGTTGGTTTGCGATCAATCTACATTAAGCTCCTCTGACCTAAAAACTACACTCAAGACGTATGTTGGTTTGATGGTCCCTAGAAGCAACTATGCGTCCTTTAAGCTCGAAGATGTATTTCAGGTTCAAGACTAATCAACCCACTAATTTCTTCTGAGAAATCCGTTAAGAATGAACAAGCCTGCACTGATCGACCCAGAAGAGAATGAGCGGGAGGTCAAATCAAATAGAACGTTCAAACAGTCTGATGACTTCAGGTTCATTCTTGCAGCCATTTATGAAAAAGGCATTTTTGGAAGCGATGTCACATCTAAAAGGGCCGCTTCAGAAAAGATCTATAAACTCACTGAAGTGAGTGACCTTGGTATACGAAAAACTACTCAGGAGCGGACCACAAATTGGGGTTTTAAAGGTGACGTCCGGTTGAGCGCCATAATGGGTCACCACAAAAGAAACGTGACCTATCGCGAGGCAGACCACTTCTTGTATTATTTCCTGAAGTTTGTGGGCCCGAAA